>JAFZTV010000084.1 GCA_017618625.1 Bacteroidales bacterium
ACAGCCACGTTCATGTCGCTGTTCTTCTTGTCGAGACCGTAAGCGAGGGCTGCTGCGGTAGGCTCGTTCACGATACGGCGCACCTTCAAGCCTGCGATTTCGCCGGCCTCCTTGGTGGCCTGACGCTGGCTGTCGTTGAAGTAGGCCGGCACGGTGATGACCGCCTCGGTCACTTCGGTTCCGAGGAAGTCTTCGGCGGTCTTTTTCATCTTCTGAAGCACTATGGCCGAGATTTCCTGCGGGGTGTAAAGCCTGCCGTTGATGTCAACACGCGGGGTGTTGTTGTCGCCACGCACCACCTTGTAAGGCACCGACTCAATCTCTTTCTGCACGCGGTCATAGGTCTCGCCCATGAAACGCTTGATTGAATAGACGGTGTTGTGAGGGTTGGTGATGGCCTGACGTTTGGCGGGGTCGCCCACTTTGCGGTCGCCGCCTTCAACAAATCCAACTACCGAGGGGGTCGTGCGGTTGCCTTCGCTGTTGGCGATGACCACGGGCTCGTTGCCCTCCATAACTGCTACGCATGAGTTGGTTGTTCCTAAATCGATTCCGATGATTTTTCCCATAATTTTGTATTTTTTATTTGTTAATTTCGTGATGATTAGACTGTGTATAACAATACACACCACTATACCCTCAATTTCAATGCCAAATAGAGGGTTACTGCCATATTAATGACATTTTGTCACACATTGGTAATGCTTATAAGCTTTATTCGGACTTGATTCGGACCTGACTCGGACTTCATACGGACCTAACTCGGACTTGACTCGGAGTTTGAACAAATATGGGGACAAAACCATACTAAAGTCATATCAAGGTCATGTGAAAGTCATGTGAAAGCCATATCAAAGCCATATCAAAGTCGTGTGACATGAAATATTTTACCGTCGGCTACGTTATTAAAAATAATGAGTGATATGGACATAAACGAAGAGCTACGTCGGCTGAAACAACTGCTGGAAAACTATGAAGAGCTGGTTGCTGACAATATGGACGACGGCAGTTATGTGGCTCGCGGCAACGGCTTCTGCGATGTGAAATACAGCGAAGACTTCATCGAAGGGCGTATCGCCGATATAAAGCAGCGCATCGCTGAGCTTGAGACTGATAAATAGTGTTCCTAAATCAAACATCGCATATCAAACATCCCGCATCTATTGAATCTCCCTTCAAATAAACTGCAACAGGCTGTTGACCAGCTGGCATCGCTACCGGGCGTGGGAAAGCGCACGGCGCTGCGGTTTGCCCTCCACCTTATGAGGCAGGACGAGGCACGGTTCGCAGATTTCGTCTCGTCGGTTGCGGCATTGAAGACCGACGTGCACCTCTGCCGCCGCTGCCACTGTGTCAGCGACGATGAATTGTGTCCGATATGCAGCAGCCCCAAGCGGCAGCACGGCATCGTGTGTGTGGTGGAGAACATACAGGATGTGCTCGCCATTGAGAATACGCAGCAGTACAGGGGTGTATATCATGTTCTTGGAGGTGTGATTTCGCCGATTGACGGCATAGGCATACGCGACATCAATATCGCATCGCTTCTGAACCGCATACAGCAGGCCGATCCAGAGCCTGTGCAGGAGGTCATACTTGCCCTGCCTACGACGATGGAGGGCGACACTACGGCGTTCTACATTAACAAGCAGCTGCTACCTTTCGGCGTGAAGGTGAGCGCCATAGCTCGCGGCATCTCGGTGGGAGACAGCCTTGAATATGCCGACGAACTTACGCTTGCACGCTCTATTCTTCATCGCGTCCCGTTCAGCAGTCAGTAAAATTACTATTCATTATCTATTTTATGCATCGGTATTCTCTTTTTATTCTATGTTTCTGCCTTATGACGGTGGCTTGTGCGCAGAAAGCTAGTGAGAACAAGAAGTCAGACGGCAAGAAAAAAATAGTTGAGCAGAAAGCGGAACTGCGTCGCGATATCGGTGAGATGCTGATTGTCGGCTTCCGTGGGTATAGTGTTGCCGATACCAGTCACATTCGTCGAGACATTGTTGACTATCACATCGGTGGTGTTATACTTTTTGAATACGATGCGCCCAGCGGAAAGCATGTACGCAATGTGTCGTCGCCCAGACAGTTGGAATCGCTTTGCTATCAGTTGCAGTCGCTCACGGATGAAACGCTACTCATTGGTATCGACCAGGAGGGTGGACGAGTGAACCGCCTGCGTGCGGATAGGGGATTCCCGAAGTTCATGTCGGCCAAGAAGTCGGCGGAATACGGCAACGACACGATACGCCACTATGCCGCCCTCACCGCCGCGCAGTTGAAGAGGGTAGGGGTGAACCTGAACTTCGCACCCTGCGTGGATGTAGATGTTAACCCTGAGTGCCCAGTGATAGGCAAACTGGACCGTAGTTTCTCGAAGTCGCCCAAGACAGTTGCCAACGCCGCCCGTATCTGGATTGAGGAGCAGCGCAAGAAGGGCGTTGTGTCATGCCTGAAGCACTTTCCCGGACACGGTAGCGCCAAAGGCGACACCCACTTGGGCCTCGTGGACGTGACCGACACATGGAAAGCGTTGGAGCTGGAACCGTACAAGACTTTGATTTCCGAAGGGGTGGTGGATATGGTGATGACGGCGCATGTTATAAATCGCAAACTCGACAAGGAGTATCCTTCGTCGCTCTCCAACCTCATCACAACCAAGTTGCTGAGAGATTCGCTGGGTTACAATGGTGTGATTATTACAGACGATATGGCTATGGGAGCTATCGTGAACGAATATGGCTTTGAAGAAGCCATACGTCTCGCCATCGCCGCAGGGGCAGACTTGTTGTGCCTTTCTAACAACGGTAAGGAGTATAACGCGAACGTTGTGCCGCAGACCGTAGCCATTGTCGAGAAACTGGTGGCAGAAGGCAAAATCTCGGCCAAGGACATCCATACCTCCGCCGAAAGGATAAGAAAACTGAAAGCATCTGTTTTAGGAAATGGGAATTAGTGGTTAGCTGTCAGCTGTCAGTAGTTAGTCTTTTAAAACCTTATAATCGTTTCAACCTTAGCTATGAAAAAACGTTATGCCATATATATAATGCTTGCCCTCGTGTGTCTGCTGGCGTCGGGGTGCAGCAAGAAAGGCTCCGCCATGCCTAAACACCGCAAGCGCAAACATTGCGACTGCCCCTATTTCAGCCAGAACACCATACAGGAAGTGCAAGATGCCGTGATATGGCAGTGATTGACGAAAGACGGACGGACCGGTTTCATGACATAATGTCGCAATATGTGCCGCAGCAAGCTGTTGACGACATTGTAAAGTTTATTACTGAATATTCAATACATCTCAAAATCACCCGCGAGCGGCAGAGCAAGTTCGGCGACTACCGACTTCCGTCGGCAAAGAAGCCTGGCCACTGTATCAGCGTGAACGGGTGCCTGGAGCCGTGCGCGTTCCTTCTTGTCATGCTTCACGAACTGGCTCACATGCTAACCTTTATTGACCACGGGCGACGAGTGAAACCTCACGGAGTCGAGTGGCAGGAACATTATAGGCGGTTGATATTGCAGTTTGTGACAAAGGGCTGTTTCCCGTCGGAAGTGGAGTCGTTGCTGAAGGCTTACTCTTCCACGCTACCGCTCAGCAAAAAGCTTGAGCGCGAAATAGACCGCAAGCTGAACATAATGCCCTCCACCCAGTCGGATGCACCGACACTTGATTCTGTCGGCTCCCATGCCGCAGGCATACGTTTCAGAATAGCCGGCAGGTCGGGACACACCTTCGAGACCGTCGAGAAACTGCGTACAAGGTGGAAGTGCCGCGATGTGGCCACAGGCAGGCTCTATACTGTCTCGGGCTCAGCTCCCGTGGTGCTTGAAAACAACTGAATTTAACTTTTATCCCCACATAATCTATACTTTAAAATGGCGAAACTACAGAAAACCAATGCGGCTCGAATACTCGACCAGCGAAAGATTGCATACGAGCTTATCCCATACGAGGTTGACGAGTCCGACCTCGGTGCGCAGCATATAGCCGACCAACTGGGTGAAGACATAAACCATGTGTTCAAAACCCTAGTCTTGCGTGGTGAGCGCAAAGGCTACTTCGTATGCGTCATACCTGGCTATGCCGAAGTTGATTTGAAGAAGGCGGCGCAGGTTATGGGCGACAAGAAGTGCGACCTCATACCGATGAAAGAACTTCTGCCGCTTACAGGATACATACGTGGCGGCTGCTCGCCTATCGGCATGAAGAAGCCTTTCCCGACGTTCATCCACGAGAGTTGCCAATTGTTTGACTATATCTACGTGAGCGCAGGTCAGCGTGGGCTTCAGTTCCGTCTGTCTCCCGACGACCTCATAAAAACTGTGCCGGCGACGGTTGCCGACTTGGTATAAAAATCAAGAGGGATAGTCTTTCGAACCGTCCCTCTTGATTTATCATGGGATTTACAGCTTATTTCTCGCCGGGTTTCTTCACCTGCTGCTGGGCGGGTTTTGAGATGCTCTCGCGCATGTCGGTGTCGGCCTGGATGTTCTTCATACGATAGTAGTCCATGATGCCGAGGTTGCCGCTGCGGAAAGCCTCTGCCATAGCTTTGGGCACTTCAGCCTCAGCCTCGATAACGTGGGCTCGGGCTTCCTGAGCACGGGCTTTCATCTCCTGCTCCTGAGCCACAGCCATAGCGCGACGCTCCTCTGCCTTTGCCTGAGCGATGTTCTTGTCGGCGTTGGCTTGGTCCATCTGCAGCTGTGCTCCGATGTTCTTTCCGACGTCGATGTCGGCGATGTCGATGGAGAGGATTTCGAAAGCGGTGCCGCTGTCAAGACCTTTGGTGAGCACCAGCTTGGATATGGAGTCGGGGTTCTCAAGCACCTGCTTGTGGCTTGTGGCTGAACCGATGGAGGTCACGATACCTTCGCCAACGCGGGCAAGGATGGTTTCTTCGCCGGCGCCTCCGACGAGTTGCTTGATGTTGGTTCGCACGGTTACACGTGCTTTGGCAATCAGCTGGATACCGTCCTTGGCGACTGCAGCCACAGGAGGAGTGTCGATCACTTTGGGGTTGACCGAAGTCTGCACGGCTTTCAGCACATCGCGGCCTGCGAGGTCGATAGCGGTAGCGGTTTTGAAGTCGAGGTTCATGTTGGCTTTGTCAGCCGAGATAAGGGCGTTGACCACCGAGTTGACGCGTCCGCCAGCCAGGTAGTGGGCTTCCAGCTCGTTCTGGTTGAGTTTCAATCCAGCTTTTGAAGCCGAGATGAGGTTGTTCACGATAACCGACGGCGGGACCTTATGGAAACGCATGAACACCAACTGGACGAGCGAGGTGTGAACTCCTGAAATCAATGCCTGGAACCATATTCCGATGGGGAAGAAAATCAGGAATATGATTAATGCCACGATGGCAATTCCGATAATAATTAATGTTTCCATTGTATTGTTGTTTTGTTGTTAGTGATCAGTTGTTAGTGGTTAGTGATTACCTTTTGATTAAAATCTTTCGTCGTCAGATTCTTTGACGTCGATGCGGTAGCCTTCTACGGCGATTACTTCAATCGGCTTATCGGGGTCGATGAACTTGTTTATGGCGTGGACTTCAACCAGTACGCCGTCGATGAGAGCCTTGCCGGTCGGAGCGAGGCGTGCGACGGTCTTGCCGTGAGCGCCTACCTGTATGGTTTTGCGGTCTATCTGGTTTACCTTGCTGTCAGACTCTTCCTTGAGGCTGAATTTCTTCCAGGTCTTGGATTTGAGCAGAAAGACAAGGAACACCACCGTGAGGGCGATGCACCCCACCAGAACCAGCGAACCAGCTGTGTTGCCGTAGCTTTTATATGTCCACCAGATGCCGAATGCGAGCATCAGTAATCCGATGCTACCCGCAATGCCGCCGGGCAGTGCCACGATTTCAAGCGTCAACAATATAAGGCCGACGGCCAATACGATAATGATAAGAGCGATATCTATCATGATGATTGTGTTTAATGCGTTATTGCGTTAATGTGTTTACTTGAAACTCAAAACTATTGAACTATCTCCGTTGTCAGTTGTTTGTCAAGCAGGGAGGTGTGCATGGGGAGTAGTGTTTCGTAGCTGCCGTTCTTTATCACGCATTTGCCTTTGCAGTGGACAATGATGGCGCATTGTTCGGCTTGGTTCACGGTGTGTCGGCAGATGTCAACGAGTGCCTTTATCACGTAGTCGAAGGTGTGTACGTCGTCGTTGTATAGCAGCAGCTTGCATCCTTCGTCGTTTAGGGTCGCTATGTCTTCTTCGGACTTTGTATGCGTCTTGGATTTTTCCATGGTTTTAGCGGTCGGTGGTCAGTATTGTTACGGCATGTGCCGAAATGCCTTCTTCGCGGCCCTCGAAGCCCAAATGTTCGGTTGTTGTGGCTTTCACCGACACGCGGTCGATGTCTATGCCCATCGTCTCGGCCAGGTTCTGGCGCATCTGCTGGATATAGGGGGCCACCTTGGGCTTCTGCATACACAGAATGCTGTCTATGTTGCCTACAGAGTAGCCATTCTCGTTTATCAGCCTTACGGTCTCTTTCAGCAGCAGTCGGCTGTCGATGCCTTTGTATTTGGGGTCGGTGTCGGGGAAGTGCTTTCCGATGTCGCCCAAGGCGGCGGCGCCGAGCAGGGCGTCGCAGATGGCGTGAATCAGCACATCGGCGTCGGAGTGGCCCACCAGACCTTTGGAGTGCTCAATCTTTACTCCGCCCAAGGTGAGCGGCAACCCCTCTTGGAGCTGGTGAACATCGTAACCTATGCCGACTCGGAACATGATTTAGTGATTAGTGACTAGTGATTAGTGATTAGTGATTTGACAATACTAAGTACTGACCGCTGACTTCGTTGATATGTTGATATGTGAAGTTGTTAAGTTGTGAAATTGTGAAGGAAATCTTTAACCTTTAACCCTTAACCTTTATTGCCCTGTGCGGGCACGCACTCAATCTTTCTTTGCTCCGCGTTTCACTCCGAAATCGACTGAGAGGGAGATGCGGACGGTGTGGGTCAGCGGGTTGTTGCTGATGGTGGTAGTGGGGATAAGATACGAGAAGTCGAATCCGAACACATTATATCTTATGCCGGCACCGACCGAGAGATACTGACGGCCACCTTTGTATTTGTTTTCGTAGAAGTAACCGAGACGAGCGGCGAACATGTCGGAATACCAGTACTCTGCACCGAGAGACAGCTGGATTTCCTGCATCTCCTCCTTGAATCCGCCGGGGGCGTCGTAGAACGACTGGAACACACCTTTTATCATGTTGGTCTGGTTGTATTCCGTGCGGTTGGCGTAGTATTTGTTCTTTGTGGTGTCGCTGCTGGGAGGTGTCGGTACCAGCAGTTTGTTGATGTCGAACAGGACATTGAGTTTGTTGTATTTGTCAACGTGATAGGTGTATCTTGCACCAAGACGCAGGTTGGTGGGCAGAAACTCTTTCTGGGTGTCGTCGTCCGAGTAGGAAAGCTTTGCGCCCAGGTTGCTGATGAATCCGCCGACGGCGAACTCGTTCTGCTGGTCGATTTCACGGTTGTAGTAGATACCGATGTCGGCGGCGAAGCTGTTAGCCGCTTTGGTGGTGGTGTTTCCGATGTCCATTCCGTTAGATATGTCGGAGCGGATGTAGCGGAAGGAGGCACCTATCGAAAGTCCGTCGGCCACAAGTAGCGAGTAGGTGGCGTCGAGAGCAAACTCGTTGGGTTTGAATGTTCCGCGGTCGTTGCCTTCCTCGTCGGTGCTCTGCAGCTCGCCGAGGGAGAAATAGGTGACCGAAGCGCCTACGGCGTGGCGGTTGTTGATTTTGTAATATCCGCCGAGATACAGCAGGTTCATGTCGCTCACGCCGAGGTGGCGCAGCCATGGGGTGTAGGTGGTTGTGATGCCACCCTTGCCTTCTGCCTGGACGAATTTGGCGTTGTTCCAGTGCGACGAGTTGGCGTCGGGCGTCGATGCCACACCTGCGTCACCCAATGCGCTGCTTATGGCATCGGGGGCGATGAGGAGAATCGGCATACCCGTCGAGATGTAGTTGTTCTTCACTTTGCTCTGGCCTGTTATGGAGGTGTTGCCAGCATTCGGGCCCTTCTCTTGCGCCTGCACCATACATGCCACTAAGACGAGCAGTATGAATAAATTAAGTTTTTTCATTGAAAAATGGAACTTAGTGATTTGTAATTTCTGAGTTGATAACAAGTAGTTCTGTTCCGATAATGATATGTTTTTGTGATTATTTAGTCCTTAAATAACAATATTTCTTTCGTTTTATTGTGCGCGGCGCTATTTTACTTTTATAATCTTCGCGTGGGTGAGTTCTTTTTGTCCGTCCTTGGTGCGTATGACAATGCGCGCTATATACATGCCGTTTGCTACTTCGGTGCCGTCGGCGCTGCGCATGTCCCACGGGGCGGTTATCACATAGCTGCCCTCGGTGGTTATGGGGGTGAGGCTGCGGATGGTTTGACCGATTGACGACATGATGTCAATGCTTACCGACTCAATCTCCTCGATCTTGTTGTGCTCAATGTGGAGTGTGGTGCCGCTGTTGCTCGGGTTGGGGTAGGCGTAGCAGCGTCCCAGAGAGATGCTGTCGTCGCTGCGAACAACAAAGGTTATCGTGGCTTCGTTCGAGAAGTTGTAGATGTTCCACGCTTTCAGGGTCAAGCTGTGGACGCCGGGCGTCAGGTTGGTCAAACCGTACACCACCTGTCCGCAGCGGCTGTCGTTGAGGTCGGTCTCGTAGAAGTCGTTGAGGGTTATCTCGCTGTTGGCGTTGCCGTCGAGCACGGCGGTGATGTTGTGGCCTATGCCGCTGCCCACGGCGTTGATGCCCACCTTGTCGGACAGGCGTGCGTAGATGGTGGGGTTCTCGTCGGTGATGCCGCCATTGTGGAACGCGCTGTCGTTGATGTAGAGGTCAATCTGAGGACGGCACTCGGTGAGGTCGGCATCCTGGTTGAAGCCGCCAATCATGAGGTCGTTGTGGCTGCCGGTGGCGCAACGCTCGTCGTCGCTCTTGGCGAAATGGCTGAGTTTCACGCGGTCGTAGCGTGGGGAAACGTCGCGCGGCACTATGAAGCTGTATTCGAATTCGCCCGCCGTCACGGTGGTGTGGCCGCGGTATATCACGCTGTTTTGCTGGGTGAAGCGCACCTCGGTGCCCTCGTTGTCGTTGGCTTGAGTCTGAGTGGCGGTCGGGCGGTCGAAGACGGTGGCGTAGAGCGTGCCGTTGAAGTTGGAGAGCTTCGCTCCGTCGCTGTCGCGAATCTCGCCTTTGACGATGACCTTGGACAAAACCTCGGCGCTGTCGCACACGCCCTCGGTCACCTCCGAGCCGTTAATCTCGTCAACCACCACTTTGTTTTCGGGCAGGGAGAGTTTCAGGGCCGGGTCGCCGAGCAGCACGAAGCTGTGCGACACGCTGGTGGCGTTCTTTGCCAACCGCAGGGCGTCGCCCATAGTGTTGCCGGCGGTAAGGGCGTTCAGGCAGATGTCTCTGTCGAATTTTTCGATATGTCCGATGGGTCGCGAGGCGGTTATCACACCTATGGCGCCGCCGTCGGCATGGAGCAGCAGTTCGCTACCGCTGGTGGGGCTGAGCTTGTCGAAACGGCCGTAGCTGCAGGTGCTGGTCACGAAGAGGGCCAGCTGGTCGCGGTTCGAGTAGTTGGTTATGTCGTTGAGCTCGATGTATCGTTCGGTGCCGATATACTCCACCGAGCCGTGCCCTATGTAGTTGAACAGCAGGCAACCGTAGTCGAGCCGCTGACGCAGGGCGTTGTTGACGTCGGGGTAGTAGGAGCCGATGGCGCTGGATTGCTGGGTGTATGCGTCGGCGTAGATTTTGTCGATGTTCATGTGCGGGAAGTCGGCGTTGATTCTCCTCGCGATGTTCTCGGACGAGCTGGCAAAGACACTGTCGCCCGGCGACGAGGGGTCGGCGTCGTCGGCCAGGAGGGTGATGTAGTTGCGCCAGTCGCCGCGAATCTCGGAGCGTTTCAGGTCGCTTTTCTCCAGATAGCGGCGGATTTTTGCCACGAGGTGGTCGGCTTCGGCGGTGTTGCGTGCGGGCAGTCGTCCGATGCTCACCTCGAGGCTTTCGTTCTGCGAGCCGCGCTCGCCATCGTCCAGATAGCCGAAGAGGTCGTCGGTGCAGTAGGAGCCGCCTTCGTCGGTGAAGGAGGTCTCCGACTGGCAGGTGAGAATCTGCGGGAGGCCGTTGGCGAGGATGTCTTTGTTGTCGAAGGTGCCGCATCCGAACAGCAGCAGGTATTTCGGGCAGGTGGTGCCGTCGTCCTGGGCAGCCCGCTTGTAGAACATGCGCAGCATCTCACGCACCGCGATGGGGTCCTGCTTGCCCGACGAGAACTCGTTCCAGACTTTCTCGGGGGTCACGACGAGTGAGCTGATGCCGTCGTAGATAAGGTGCAGGTTGGCCAGCTCCTGGGCTTGAGACAGGAAGGTGGGGTGGGAGAGAATCACCAGGTCGGCTCCGCTCTCGCCATGCAGGTCCTGATTGGTCACTTGTGTGACGTGAAGCGGCGAGATGTAGCTGTTGCCGTCGAACATCACGTAGTGTCCGGCGCTCTCGACGGGGTTGCAGAAGGTGGCGGTCGAGCCGTTGCGGGTCAGCACCATCTCGACCACGCTGTCGTTGCGGCTCACATCCCACACCCTCATGGCGCTTGTGGCGCTACCAATGCTGAACTGCGCCACGTTGCCTGCGCCAAGGTGTTCGAGGTTGTATATTTCGGCCTGGCCGCCTCGGAAGGTTAGGGGAGAGGTGGCGTTCAGCTCGATGAAGTCGAGGTAGCCGGTCGAGTGGTTTTCGGAGTAGGAATAGGAGATGTTGAAGTTGGCTGAGGCGGACGAGGCGTTGTATGTGTTGCGCAGTACCACGTAGGGGGAGTTGGGGTTGAGGTTGGCGCGCTGGGTGCTGCCGCCATAGGTGACGCTGAATTGCGATGAGCCTGTGGAGATGCTGGCCAGGGCCACACGTGCGCGGAGCTGCGAGCCGCTGGTCACGCCGGGCAGCGTGAGTGTGAAGTTGCGCGAGGTGGTTGTGGTGGTGAATTTCTCGCCCACCCAAATCTGGCCTGTTCCGTGGGTGTTGGTGATGTCGTTGTCAAGCAACGCCGTGGAGGTGTAGTTGGTTATGGTGTTGGTGTTGGCCTCGGTGGCGGTGGCGGTGGCTATGCGTTTCGGCGTCGCGCTGCTGTTGGCGGTGATATAGTAGTAGTTGTATTTTGCGTAGGGGTGGCGCTGGTGCTCCATCATGCCCGACTGCGAGTTGTATTTCCACACGTCGGCGCACTCGGCGTAGAACAGCAGGTAGTCGCCGCCGTCCATGCGTCCGTTGCCGTTCTGGTCGTAGATGCTTATCGCAATCTGCCTCAAGTCGTTGGGTCGCTCGGCGCTGTTGAGCATGTCCATCAATCCGCCGCCGTTGCCATAGACGGCCACCTTGTCGCACTCGGCTCCGCTCAATCCCGGAACGTCGGACACGCTGACCTTGCAGACGCCGCTACGTTCGAACGCGAGTCGGTGCCAGGATCCAGCGGCCAGCACGGAATGGGCGGGATATGTTTGTGCCGAAACACCAAGACATAATGTCGTAAGGCTGGTAAAAACCAGTCCTTTGACGTAGTCGGAGACAAGGCGTTTCAGTTTGCTGCTGTATGTGATAGTCGGGATGCCCAATTGAAATGCACTATTAAACCATATATATATAACCGAATTTCATTAAAAATATTGCGCGAACGGATAACATCGGGATAGGAAAAGCACAAAACCCCGGATTGGAGTGGGGTTTTGTGTGAACGGTTGGACAAAGAAATGTCCGATAATGGTGAGGGGTTATTTCACCGCTAGTTTGCGGGTGGTGGCGCAGGAACCATAGACGAGGACGGGGCGGCCGCTTACCATGACGATGGGTTTTCATAGGTGTTTTTTGATGTCATAATACAACTATAATATAAATGACAAGAAAACAAGATTTTGTCGTTTTTTTTTGACTTTGGTTGTTTTGGCGGTTGATAATTTGTTTCGGCAGGATTCACGGTGCAAAAGTACACCCGCAGCATTGCGGTCTACGAATAAACGGGGGAGTTTTTTTTCGTTTTTTTGTAGTTTCTTGACTTTTTGAGGTTTGCGATAGGGGTTTTAGGTCAAATATGTCAAACGGGACTGATGGGATAGTGGGTTGTGAGCTGTCATCCGAGGACGGAAGACGGAGTTAAGTCGTGGTGCTGATGGGCGAGGACGGCTGACGGGTTGGGGTTTAAGATTGGTTGTATGCGGGTCGGGCTACGGACAGGCACAAGAGGGCAACTACCACCCAACGCCCTACCAACGCCCACCTAACGCCCAGTGGGGATTGAGGGCAGAATTGGAATGTGGGCTATGGGGGTTGAGGCCGGACAACTAAATCAGGAAAGGCAGAGTTTTGTTGTAGCGTTGCTGCAGTTCAAAATACGATATATAAAAAGCCAAGGCTGAAATTTTATATTTATATTAATATAAATATAAAGATTAATTATGGAGATTGGATAGTTTTGAAAATGACTGCAGCACTACAACAGCTGCAACAGGGATGTGTGTTAGAGGTTGTATGTGATTGGGTGTGAATGATATGGCGGCGATAAAGGCGGTAGGGTGACGGATGTGGCGGATTTTTCGTATCTTTGCATGATGAAAAAAGAGGAAAAAAGGAGTATGTTTCAGACAAACGGATGGCTACGGCTGCGAAAGAATTTGCGGGTCGTTGGTGTGGCAAGGGATATGGGAAGGGCGACACACAGAAGTTTTAGCTGGAGTTGATTCAGAAGGCATACGGTGTGGAAGATCCTTATGGTGTGGATGGGTTTGAGGAGAAGGCGAAGGAGGTCGGCACGAACTATAGGGCCATGAGCAGGGCATCGACGCGGGAACTGAAAGGGTGGAAGATCGATTTGTGTTTTTTTGGGGTAACTCCGGCGGTGAAAAGTTACAATTTTAAGAACTATTTAGAAAAGTGGCCGATTATTTAACGTTTATTAATTTTCGGCACGAAACAAATGAAGCAATGAGCCGTTAAAACAAATGAAAAACGCACAAAACGGCTCGCGCCGAAGTGGAAAGAGAGAGAAAAAGAGACAAAAAAAGAAGAAAAGCGGAAAGATAAGCGATTGAAAATTACGATGAAGGAAAATAAATTGCAGAGCAAAGCCGTTATTTAAAAAAATATTAGTATTATTGCGTTTCAAATTGAGCAAATATTATCATTGAAACTAACCCACAAAAATATGATGAAAAGCATACGCAGAGCAGTAGTGTTGGCAGCAATTGCCTTTCTTTCGTTACAGAGTGTCAATGCACAGGACATCGGATTTTCGCAGTTCTACGCCAACCCGCTCTATCTCAACCCTGCAATGGCTGGATCGAAGATAGCTCCCAGCCTGTCACTTACTTACAGATGCCAGTGGCCGGCGCTGACAAGTGCGTACCAGACGGCGTCGATATCGTATGACCAGTATATCCACAAGCTGCACGGCAGCATCGGTGCGATAGCCATGTATGACCGTCAGGGCGACCACGGTGCGCTGAACACGACATACGTGGGATTCATGTATGCTTTCCGTTTCAACCTTACGCGCGACGTCTATATGAACCTCGCGTTGCAGGCTTCGGTGTTCAACGTCCACCTGAAATGGGATTTGAACTACCTGCACTTCCCCGACCAGATTGACCCGAGCCAGGGATTCGTGAACCAGACCTCGGCTCAGGAGCCGGAGAGCAACAACAAGTGGAACGCAGATTTCAGCGCTGGCTTGATGGTTTACGGCGAGAACTGGTATGCGGGTGTGGCAGGCGCACACCTGAGCCGTCCCGACCAGGGTTTCTACAGCGTGGACCGCATCCCCATCAAGGTGACCGTTCACGGCGGCGGAATGATTAACCTGGCCAAGGAAAAACGCCGTACCTCGACCCTCGGTCTCGGCACCCCCATCATTTCGCCTAACTTCATCTATCAATATCAGGGCACATTCCACTACTTCAACTACGGTCTGTATCTCGACTGGGAGCCGTTCCTGGTGGGTGTGTGGTTTCGTAACGGTGTGGAGAACGCCGACGCTTTCATCTTCCTGGCTGGTATTCAGTGGGACCACTACAAGGTGGGTTACAGCTATGACGTGACGGTGTCGAAACTGGCCAACAACACACACGGTTCGCACGAGGTGACACTCGGCATCCTCCTGCCCGTGCCGCAGCAGAAACAGAAAGTGCGTGCAATCCGCTGCCCGTCCTTCTAATATATGCTTGCAACGTATCATCAGACAACATAACAACATTAACGCGTAATCACAAATACATCGAAATATGAAAATTCTGAAATTCTCAAGTTTTTTACTAGTAGCACTGTTGGTGTTCACCTCGTGCGGCAGCAAGAAGAAGTCTGCCACCACGGGATGGGACTACAACAGCTCAGAATGGGGCG
>JAFZTV010000085.1 GCA_017618625.1 Bacteroidales bacterium
ATCTTTGCAAAGTGTTGAGCCGATTGCTCGACATGACATAATTAACCTGATTTCTAATCCAAAAGCCTAACACCTGATGGAAAAGAGAATTGGAACGATAACACTCTTAGTGTCCGACCGCAGCCAGTCGGAGTCAATCAACCACCTTATCTCGGATTTTTCCGACATCATCCTGTGCCGCCAGGGGTTGCCCCTTCAGCAGCACGGCATCGCTGTTATCTCGCTTATCGTAAGCGGCACCGTCGACCGCATCAACGGCCTCTGCGGACGTGCAGGCCGTATGGCAGGCGTCGAAGCGAAAGCGGTGGTCACGAGGCAAGTTGAAAGTTGAAAATTGAAATTTGTTTTTAGGTGGTCAGTAGTCAGTGGTCGGTATAGTCACTTCACATTTTCACATCTTAACATATCAACTTAAAACATATCAACATTAAACATAACACCATAAAACATAACACCATGCGCAACCAAAATTTTATAGATCGTGAGAAACTCTATGGTTTGCTCACCGACAATGTGCCGTCGCAGGACGAGCTGAACAACATCCTCAACAAAGCCCGCAAGCTCAAAGGCCTCAACCTCGAGGATGTCGCCAAGCTGCTCTGCGTCGAAGACGAAGCCGACATACAGAAGATTCTCGACACCGCCGAGTACTGCAAGGACGAGATCTACGGCAAACGCCTCGTGCTCTTCGCTCCCATCTACACAGGCAACGCCTGCGTGAACAACTGCGTCTATTGCGGATTCCGCCGCGACAACAAAGGGCTGAAACGCAAGGTCCTGACTATGGACGAAATCGAGCAGGAGACGCTCCAGCTGCTCCGAATGGGACACAAACGCGCGCTACTCATCTGCGGCGAAAGCCCCCGCAACGACGCCGACTATATGGTCGAGGCCATCCGCCGCACCTACGCCGCCAAAGACGAGAAAGGCAGCACCATACGCCGCATCAACGTCGAGCTCGCCCCCATGAGCGTCGAAGACTTCGCCAAGCTCAAAGCCGAGCGCATCGGCACCTACGTCTGCTTCCAAGAGACCTACGACCCCGTCGAATACGCCAAGTTCCACCCCGCAGGCACACCCAAGGGCGACTACCTCTACCGCCTCACCTGCATGGACCGCGCTATGGAAGGCGGCATCAACGACGTGGGACTCGGAGTGCTCTTCGGATTGGTTGACTACCGATTCGAGATTCTCGCCATCATGGAGCACGCACGCCACCTCGAAGAAGACTACGGCTGCGGCCCGCACACCGTCTCCTTCCCGCGCATCGAGCCCGCCGAAGGCACACCCTTCTCGCTGCCCGAGAACATCCCGCACCCCGTGGCCGACAAGGATTTCATGAAGATTATCTCCATCATCCGCATCGCCATGCCCTATACCGGCATCATCATCTCGACCCGCGAGCGTCCCGAGATGCGCGACAGGCTGGTCAAATACGGCGTCAGCCAGATTTCGGCGGCCTCCGAGACCAACCCCGGCGGCTACGAGGAGAACAACACAGGAGCCCAGTTCACCCTCGGCGACCACCGTTCGCTCGACGAGGTCATCTCCATGATGATCGACGGCGGCTACATCCCCTCGTTCTGCACCGGATGCTACCGCAAAGGACGCACGGGAGCCGACTTCATGGACCTCGCCAAACCCGGCCTCATCAAGGAGTACTGCAAACCCAACGCCATGTTCACCTTCCGCGAATATCTTGAAGACTACGCCTCGCCCGCGACCAAAGCCAAAGGCCTCGAGCTGCTTAAGAAGCTCACGCAGACCTTCCCGAAAGAAGAGCTGAAGAAACGCGTCGAAGGCAACCTCTGCAAGATAGGCGACGGCGAACGCGACCTGTACTTCTAGGTTCCCATCCAAATTGGGCAAACATCACGAAAGCGCCTGCGGAATTAAAATCCCGCAGGCGTTTTCTTTTATGCAAAGAATGTCACGGTATCTTTGCAAGCTAGCACAATATAAAAAGGTGATTTGCGTTAATTAGGTGATGTAACACCACCTTTAGGAGGTGGTGCAATACAAATAAACGGAAACAACACTATCAATAAGGTGGTGCGTGACCAGCGAAATAAGGTGGTGTAAAGAAAGAAATACGGAATTATCTACTTTAAACTTGCAAAATTCCGAAAAAAAAAAATAGTATCTTTGTGAAAAATATAAAAATAAACATAAATATTGAATATAAAACAAAAATGTAATTTGATATGAATGATAAAATTTTAACATTTGAAGAATATACTGTGAGTGACGAATTCTTGTCAAAACATAGACTTGATGAGATGGCGACAATTTCACGTCCAACAGATAATATACCAAGAAAAACAAAGGTAATAGTATATGGTGAAAATGATGAACAAGGTACAAAAACGCCCCATTTTCACGTTCAAATAGACAATGGTGATATTGAATTAGAAATTAAGTTTGAACACATTAAAAATATGGACATCTGGAGAACCAAGAATAACTACCCGAAAAGTTGGAATGGTATTACTGATGTCAGAGATAGAATCGTAGAATGGTTTGACGAAGTATCAAAGAAAAATTTTGGAGTTAGCAATCTAAAGAGAATGATAATGGCGTGGAATGATGGAAATCCCACAAATGAAATTGATGAACAGTTTACCGAATAATCCACAAGACTAAAGTAGATAATTCCGAAGAAATATAATGTAACATAACATGATCCCAAAGGTGGTACAACACCCACCTAAAAAGGTGGTACGATTATGAAGATTGAAGAAATATACAATGATTGGAAAACGCTTTTCCCCCTTTCGGAAGAGCAAGCAACCCTGTTGCGCAACAAGTTCACAACAGAGTATAACTATAACAGCAATCATATCGAAGGCAATACATTGACCTATGGACAGACGGAGTTGCTGCTGTTGTTTGGAAAGGTGAGCGGCGAAGGTAATTTGAAGGACTATGTCGATATGAAAGCCAGCCAGGTGACAGTAGAAATGATCAAAGAGGCCGTGCGCGACCAGAGCATGCCGATGACACAAAACTTCATCCGTCAGCTGCACAAGGTACTTCTGCGAGGAGACTACACGGTATATCGCGACCTTCCGGGAGACGGTCAGACGAGTTATACCGTTCATGCAGGGCAATACAAGACTCGCCCCAACAGCGTGCTCACACGTTATGGAGACCGATTCGAATATGCTTCACCAGAAGAGACCCCTTCGTTGATGAGCGACCTGGTGGATTGGTACAATGCTGCGGAGAAGGAAGACAAATTGTCGCCTGTAGAGTTGGCAGCCTTGTTCCACTATCGCTACATCCGCATACATCCCTTCGAAGAGGGCAATGGACGCATCGCCCGCCTGATGGTGAACTATATCCTGGCCCGCCACGGGTGGCCGATGATTGTCATCCGCAACCGCAAGAAGCCTGAATACCTCGAAGCCCTGCACCGTTCTGACCAAAAAGTGGGGAGATCACCTTTGGAAGGAGCCAACGCCCCGATAGGCAAGATCACATCATTCCTGGCATACTTCCGCAAGACGGTGTGCGAGGAAATGCAATGCGATATCGACATAGTAAGAAATGCCGATGTTGACACATGGTGGTACGACGGGCAGATGATAAAGTTCAGAAATGGAACTGGTGTCAAAATGTTGAACCTTATCGATTCCAATCCATATATAACCTATAAAGAACTGACAAACTCTCTTGGGGTAAATTACTCGGCAATGCAGAAAATGCTAGAGGGTATGCGGAAGAAAGGCTATCTTGACCGCCGGAACAACGGCAGTTGGCATGTTCTTGCCATCAACTCAAGAATTAAAAAGAACTAACCATAATCGCCACAGTATGCCAACCTTCACAATATGCGCCAGTTCTATCTGACATACCCGGAGAAGGAGATTTGCTACACGCTGTGTAGCAAATTGGGATAGAGCCATAGAACAACATGAAGCTGATAGGATCTGCGGAAGGATAATCCGACATAATTGACCCTAAACCCCGCCCAGAAGACGGCGAAGACCGAGCCGAATAAGCGAGCCGCAGGCGATTGCCTGCGGCCCTCTTTTGTTTGTTCCGTATAAACTCCGAATGAACTCCCAATTACTTCCCAATTACTTCCCAATTACTTCCCCAAATTAAGCGCTAAACATTAGACGAGCCAACTACCACCCAACGCCCACCTAACTACCACCTAACTACCACTAAGGGGCCAATCGTCGTCCCTTTTGCACCAATCACTCTGAAACAAAGCAAGATACCTCTTACAGGATAGAAATGCAAGGTGTCATTAAGTGTCATTTGTCAAATTCATTTTTTGCAGAACACTAACTGTTGACGGCAAAATCCATATAGAGTTGATGATTTTGTTGTTCTATATGGCCGTTTACCGCAAAACCGCCTCTCGTACGAGATAGTAATGCGGAAATCACAGAAGGCACATTTGTGTTCGAAAAAAGGGAGAAACTTCAAAAGAGGAGTTCGAGCATCGCTTTTGAGGCCTTTTAGAAGAAACGATGCCCGATTTTGCTCCCTTCTGACGTTCAAAACCCGTAGACAGGAGGCTTATCAAAATTATATCTTATTGATTCTCCGCCTCATATGGAGACAACCTTACTGATATCCGTTTCAGTTTCAGTTGTTTCAGTTGTTTTTTGAGGGGTATCAATTTCACTATTATATTATATATATTATTAATTATTAATTAGTTATATAATATATAATAGGTGTTTTGAAATTAAAGCACCCATTAGAAATCGAACTGAAACTGAAACAACTGAAACGCAACACCGAACCCTTCGCATTACAA
>JAFZTV010000086.1 GCA_017618625.1 Bacteroidales bacterium
AATTTTCTTTTGAGTTTGGTGGAATCAAAAAATCAAACTGTAACACTGTAACTCTGTAACACTGTAACGCTGGGGTTTGATAGGATACTTTTGCAATCGAAATGCAGCGACTATGTGTGAGTGAAACGAAGGCTATCATTCGTTTCTGAAGTGAAGCTGAATGACGCCGAAGGCGACAATTCGAGGACGAAAGCTGGCGGCGACGGAATCTACCTTCTGACCACCCTGCATGTCTCTACGCCCTTGTCGGTCACCATCCTGAGCAGGTAGGTTCCGGGAGCGCACTCGGACAGGTCAACCCTGAATTCCGACTGCCCCACGCTTTGGCGCGAGACCGTCCTGCCACACAGGTCCGTCACCTGCACCTCCAACACCGTTTGCGATCCCGAGCAGACATATACGCTGCCGTCGGTGGGGTTTGGAAACACATTGACATTCAAAGCTGTGTGTTCCTCGATGGAGACTTCCGGCTCCTCGGGGTCTGTCGGCAGCTGAGGGCCGCGTATGCCTATGATTATGGCGTGGTTGCTGTTGAATCCATACGAGCTGCAGTTGCTGAGTGCGTAGTAACCGTTCTGCGTTCCGCCCCAACCCCAGTTGAAGTGGAAATAGTCGTCGTCTCTGTATCCGTCGCAAGTCCAGACGTGTCCGCCGTAATTGCCGCTTCCGCCATACATGAACGGGGCGCCGTCGTCAAGCTCGCCCTTCAAGTAATTGAGCCACACCGTCGAAGAAAGAGTTCCGCGCTCGATGTAGCGTACGGTGGCGGGATAGCCGAAATAGGTCGGGAGAGCGCTTACGATGTTGTTCGAGTTGACCACACTTGCGTCGGCACCGTATCTCATGTTGACCGCCACGCCGCAATGATACAGCAAAGTGGCCACAGCCTCCACACAGCTGTCGGGATGGTTCGACGCTGTTAGCTGGTCGGGCATTGCCGAGTAGCGGTAGGTGGTCGCGCCGAAGTAGGCCGACAGCGTGCCGTAGCCGGTGGCGTTGTACGAATGGCTTCCGGTGCCTGTGGTCGGATAGCGCCAGTAGCGCATCACCTGCCCCATCACCAAGGCGCCGCACCCCACTGCCGCATGTCCGCCGTAGGCGGCGTTGCCGCTCGCGTCGGCTGGACACAGGTCGTTATAGTACTTCGTTTGGTTCCATTTGTTGTTGCCCAGCAGCGGTCCTACCACCACGTTGCCGTCTTTCCGCTCTGTCGTGGCGTCCGCGAGAAGTTCGTCCCACTGCCGCTGGGTTGACTCGTCGGCGGCCAGCTTGCTGTCAACCGCATACTGAATCTCCTCGGTATATCCGTCGAGGAAAAAGCGCACATTCGCCGGCATCTCCTCAGCCACAAAGGCACCCTCGTCCGAGAAAGCCAGAATCGGCCTCACACGGTTGTCGCCGGCCACAATCACAAACCCCTCTGCGTTTATGTCCACCACATAGAAACTGGGCCGCTCTCCGTGTTCGTCGCGCAGCGCAGCCGCCTCGTAAACGACTGTGGCGGTCAGTTGTTCCGACGCCTGTTTGAATTTCGACGCGAAGAAATGTGTCGCCACCGTGCGCGCAGTCGAGGCGTCAACGGGTTCGGCCTTCGCATAAGCCGACACCATGACCGCCAAAAGCACGAAAATGATATGTTTCGATTTCATAGTCACCTTGAATTAAACTATCCTCATCTCCCCGCCTCTGCCCAGTGATTGGAGATTAGACCCAAAGACATTTGCCAACCACTTAAAACTTAAAATTTACGGTTTAAGACTAATCATGCACCCGACTGCTACTTCCCTACCTCGGGGTGCTGGACGGAGAGGGGCAGGCCTGGCTGTGAGAGGTAGAACATGTAGAGGACGACGGCTTTCGTGCCTCGGTTCTCGCCGTGATGGACGGTGCCCACCATCTCCACTACCGCCTCGCCCTCGTGCAAAACCTTCTCGGTGCCGTCCTCGCTTACGATGGTCAGCTCGCCTTGAACCAGTATGCCGCAGTTCATCACGGGGTGGTGATGCCAACACAGCTTCTGGCCGGCAGGAATCTCGTATTTTATGGCCACCAGATCGGGGCGGCCCTGCGGGTAGTCGGGCAGTTCCACTCCGTCCCAGCTCCTGTCGGTGCGTATCAGTTCGGTGGTCTTCAGCAGATTGTCGTCGTTGTCGCTCATGTTCAACCGATGTTTTTCCAAACGCTAATCATAGTATTCGATGACGCGGGTGGTGGTGCCAGCGGTGTATTCGTAGCCTTCGCTGGTCCTTTTCGTCCAGTTGCCCTGCTTGTCCACTTCGGGATAGGTGAATCTCTCGACCGACTCGTCGCCGTCGTCTGTGTGTTTTATTTCAACCACAAATCCGCGTCCATCGTAGGTATATGATTCTTTTATCGACATGCCTTCGGCTTGGGCCTCGCTTCCGACGGGACGCTCGTCGCCCCATTCATACTCGACATGATTCTCATAGCCGTTCATTTCGACGATTCGACCTTGCTTGTCACGATTGTAGCGCTCCGATGCGGGTGTGCCGTAAACGGCTGTCAGCACACCGTCGGGGTCGAATTCAAGGCTTGTCACACCGTCTTCCGTCACCGTCTTCACATGACCGTAGAGGCCGAAGAAGGCGAGGTCAGAAGATTGGAACTGAGTCGTTTGTGCGCTGTTGTCGGAAAGTTCCTGAGTTTCGGCGGTGGAGTTGGTGTCCGCAGGTGCGGGCGATTTGCATGAGACGCAGGTGAAAGCGATTAATGCAACGATTGAAAATAGTGTTTCTTTCATTTCTTTTATGTTTTAATGGTTCACGATTTTTTTCGGCAGTTCCGAAAACGGATGCAAAGATACAAACTTTTTGCATCCTTTCGAGGTAATTCTCTTTTTGATAAAAATAGTATTAATTTCCAATGATTGAATTAAATAATATTTTGAAAATCAATAAATAACTTTTTAGGAAATTCTCACAACTTTTAACAAAAGAAGTTTGGTCAATCCAATTTTCGGATATACCTTTGCACCCAAAATCGAATATACTTTAAAAATTTAAAATTATGGAAAAGCTTATTGAAATCTTAAAACAATTCGACACAAATAGAAATGAATTCAAGGGGGTGTGGGATGAAAACGCCGTTGCCGCGTGTTTCCAACCTTGTGCAAAAGAGATTTTGAGCAACGGCTACTTCCTTATTAACGGGACTTACATAATAGAACTTGGTTCTATAGAATTGTACTACCACGAGGAATATGGTGACATCAAGGACTATATTATGTACCATACAAACGATCGATTGCCAAAGAAATACAAGGAAGTGATTGACAATCCCCAAAAATTTCCAAACATATTCAATGCAATCATTGAACATAAAGGTTATCCATATTTTAAAATCGGTACTTTTAATCAACATCAATCCGGCGTTGATGTAACCTTCGAAAAAGAGAAAGAAAAAGAGAAAGATAGTTATAGAGCGTCGTTTCTTATTCGTTCATACCGAGTACTAAAAGCAAAGGATGGAAAGTATCCAATTGGAGACAAAACGAAATATGATCATTGTTCCACTCATATATTCGATGACTTGTTTTATGAAGGTATAAATTGGAAGAACTCAAATACAGAGAGGAACTCAAATATAGAATGGATAAATGACGAGAAAAAAGATGCATCTTTCGACCTAAAGGGGCGTCCTCGAACAAATGTCGCTGAATATATTGCTTGTAATGAAAAAGAAACCCATATAGAGAAAGGGGGAAGATCTATAACCTCCGAAGATTATCTTGCAGAAGTCAACAAAAAAAAGGAAGATAAGTCCTATACACCAAAGTATATTAAGATTGGCAAGTCTTATTACAAACAAGATATGAGACTTTGGCAATTTCGACTTCATAACATAGAGTAACTAAGGATTACCACCTATGACCAATAATACACACTGGAACACCATCTACGGGCGATACCGTAGTAATTTTATTACCGACCTTCTTACCGACACCGTTTTCTTTTCGGATTTGCTGCCGGAGCGGTGTCCTGAGCTGTATCGGAGCATCACCCTGACGCTCAAGGACAACAACATCGAACATCGGCTGCTGGCGGGCACCAAGGACATCTGGTGTCGCGACTATATGCCCATACAGACGGGCGAGATGCGTTTCGTGTTCTACAAATACAATCCTGACTATCTGCAACCCAAGCACCTCTTGCGCACAATAACCGATGTGAACAGCGTGGCAAACATCGACCTCCTCCGTCAAGACGGCGAAGCCATTGACCTCGACCTCATCCTCGATGGCGGCAACATCGTGAAGTGCAGCGACAAAATCGTGATGACCGAGAAGGTGTTCTTTGAGAACAAGGACAAGCCGCGCAATCGAATCCGGAAGATGCTCGAAGACACCTTCCAAAGCGAAATCATCTTCCTGCCTTGGGATCGCGAAGAGTTTCTCGGACACAGCGACGGCATCGTGCACTATATCGGCAACAACCGCGTGCTGATGACCAACTACGCCGACTTCGACGCAGCGATGGCAAGACGATACAGGCGGATTCTGGAGAATTTCGTAGAGGTGATACCTCTGACTTACGACGTAAGCCGCAAACATAAGCGCAGCTGGGCCTACGTCAACTTTCTGAAGGTTGGAAGGCTAGTGCTGGTACCGCAACTGGGCATACCCGAAGACGAGCAGGCGCTGAGACAGATATCCGACGCAATGCCAGCCAGCAAGATTATCGGAGTGCCGGCATTGGAGGCCGTACGCAAAGGCGGCGCACTGAACTGCATCTCGTGGAATATCAAAAAGGCAAGCTCGCAAATTTGACATATATAATCCTGCACATTCGCAAATACATAGTTCGACGACGTGCCGCATGAAGAGAATCACTCGTCGCTGGCCGCAATCCACGCGCGGAAGAAGGGGTCTTCCAGTTCGTAACGGTCGGAGTAGATGACGTAGCCTTCTTTCTGCAAACGTTTCAGTGCGCTATACACCGTGCTGGTGCTGTAACCGCCCGATTGAAAAGACTTGTTGACTGACAGGCATTTCAATATCCAGCGGTTGGTGCGGTTGAAATTCATCCACAGGCGCTCGTAATCCAACCCGTGCGATGTGACAATATGGGTGATGGCGGATTCGAAAGGGTCAGCCACTTCAGGTTGCAGCACCCCAATCTGCCATACGTTGGCTGCCAGCTGCTGCGAATAGTAGGGATGGCAGCATGTATAATCCAGAATGCGGTCGGACAACTCGTCGCAGCTGCCGGGATATATGCCTTTCAAGCGCTCGGAGAGATAAGCGTGGAAATCCTCACGCGGAAGTTTCCCCAGCCGCATCAGCTGTCCGAAATGGTAGAACGGCGACTTCTTGTTCTCGAAGATGTCGGTCATCATGCTTTCCTGGCTCCCGAGCAGGATGTAGTTGATGTGTTTCTGGCTCTGCATGATGGCGCGCAGCTGTTTGTCGAAGTTGTGCGCCAGGTCGCACATCTCTTGAAATTCGTCCAGCACCACGATCATACGGTCTTTGTCGGTATGTGAACGCTCGATGAGCATCAAAACATCTTCGATAAGCACACCTTCGTCAGAACCTGGCTGAAACGACACCTGAATCGCCCCTGTGACGGGGTTGGTGGACACCGTGGGAACAATGCGGAAGTGGGTTATCAGATGGCGTAAGCGCTCAAGCGGATGCACCTTGAAAAACTCGCGCAGCAGCTTTGCCGCAAAGTCTGTCACGGAAGTGACCTGCTGCAGATTGACTGTGATATACTTGCGTCCGCTCTGCTTCACCGCTTTCACCACCACGCTACTTTTGCCGAAACGACGGGGACTTATCAGAACCAGATGGTTGGCGCTCTTTACATACTCCTTGATAAAAGACACCTCGTTTACCCGGTCGGTGAAGTATTCCTCCTCTACAATTGTACCAAACTTGAAGGGGTTTTCCATATTGCCATATTTTTTTGTAATGATTCACACTGCAAAGATACACATATTTTTTTATTACGCATTTTTTCGTTACGACTTTTTTCGTAATAGTAAAAGTGCGTACAGATGCATATTTTACCATTACGTATTTTTTCGTTACGATTTTTTCGCGATATTTGACGGGATATAGAAAAAGCGGGCGACCGAATGGGGTCGTCCGCTTTTTGTTTTATTAGTCTTGTCAGGCTCTTACCAGAGGGTGACTCGTTTTTCGGGTGCGAGGTACATCTTGTTGCCTTCCTTGATGCCGAAGGCTTCGATGAACTCGGTGATGTGAGGCAGGGTGCCGTTCACACGCCATTTAGCCAGCGAGTGAACGTCCATAGCGGTGAGGCGCACGATCTCCTCGTCGCGGATGTTGCTTGCCCACACTGCGGCGTAGGCGAGGAAGAAACGCTGTTCGGGAGTATAACCGTCCATCTTCTCGCCGTTGACCTGCTTCTTCTCGAGGGCTTTCTGCATGGCCACATAGCTGATATGCAAACCGCCGTTGTCGGCGATATTCTCACCCAGACAGAACTCACCGTTGGCGAAGGTCTCGGGGTTGTCAAGCACCTTGATGGCGTTGAAGTGGTCGATAAGCACCTGTGCGTTGGTCTTGAAGTTGGTGGCGTCGCTTTCTTTCCACCAGTTGTTGAGGTTACCTTCTTTGTCATACTCGTGGCCCTGATCGTCGAAGCCGTGGGTCATCTCGTGGCCGATCACCACTCCTATGGCACCGTAGTTGACGGCATCGTCGGCATTCATGTTGAAGAAGGGCGGCTGAAGGATGGCAGCGGGGAAGCAAATCTCGTTGGTGGTGGGGTTGTAGTAGGCGTTGACCATCTGGGGCGGCATCTGCCACTCGTCGCGGTCGGTGGGCTTGTTGATTTTGCTGATCATATAATCAACGTCGAAACGGTTGCTGCGCAACACGTTGGCGAAGTAGCTATCGTCGGCGATTTCAAGCTTGCTGTAGTCGCGCCACTTGTCGGGATAGCCGACTTTGACGAGGATGGCGGCGAGCTTGTCTTTTGCCTTCTCTTTGGTTTCGGGGTCCATCCAGTTGGCTTGGTCGATACGCACGGCGAAGGCCTCTTTGAGGTTGCCTACGAGTGTTATCATGCGCTCTTTAGCCTCTGGTGGGAAATATTTGGCGACATAGAGCTGGCCGAGAGCCTCGCTCATTGCACCGTTGACGGTGGAGGTGACGCGTTTCCAACGAGGACGCATCTGCTCCTGGCCGGACATAGTCTTTCCGAAGAACTCGAAGTTGGCCTGCACGAAGTCGTCGCTGAGGTAGGCTGCGGCGGTGTTGACCACATTCCATGCGAGGTAGGCTTTAACTGACTCCACGTTGGCGGTGGCCAGGACTTTCGACACGGCAGCGATGTATTCGGGTTGCGCCACGTTCATAATCTTGATGTCAGAGAGACCCATCTCGCTGAAATACTTGTCGAAGGCGACGGCGGGAGCCATCTTCTTGAGCTCGTCGAGGGTCATCTTGTGGAGGGTTGCGTGCGGGTCGCGGTTTTTCAGCTTGTCATACTGAGCCTTGGCCAAACCGGTTTCGACATCCATGACCATCTTGGCGATGACGTTGCCGCCACCGGCGAAAGAGGACATCTTGTCGTAGCCAGCCATCACCATCTCCTTAGCGATGAGCTCCTGGTATTTTTCACGCTTGTCGGCGTTCTTCTTGTCGAGATAGTAGTCGCGGTCGCCCATGCCGAGGCCTGTCTGATAGAGCCATGCGATCTGCATCTTGCTGTCGTCAGGGTCGGCTTCGTTGAAAAGACCGAAGAATGGGTCGATACCGATGTGGTGGAGTGCTGCAACCTCAGCAGCGAGAGCCTCGCGGCTGTTGATGGCGGCGATGTCCTTCAGAAGCTGCTGGATGGGTTCGGCACCCTGATTGTTGAGCTTCACGGAATCCATACCGATGTTGTAGAGGGTGGCAATCTTGTCGGCTATGCTGCCCTTCTCGTTTTGGGCGGCGCTGACTGAGTCGATAAGACCGCGCAGCTGCTCCTGGTTGGTTTCAGCCAGTTTGTCGAACGAGCCGTAGCGGCTGTATTCGGGTTTCAGCGGGTTGGCGTCCATCCAGCCACCACAAGCGTAGCGGTAGAAGTCGTCGGCCAGGTTGGCGGTGGTGTCGAGATAGGTGGGGTCGATGCCCGAACCGAGCTGCGGAGCTTCGGTCTTTGCCTTGTGGTTGCAAGCTGTCGCAAGAAGTGCCATAGTTGCAATTGTTAAGAGTGTTTTTTTCATTTATGTGTTTAATGTTGATATGTTGATACGTTGATATGTTTGAATGTTCAAAAGACAACTGAATGCTGACTGCTATTTTCTTGTCAGGCGGGCGCGGTTGGGTGCCCAATGGCCGAAGTCGGCGTTGCCCACCTTCTTTTCAGAGACGATGTGCCACGAGAGGGTGTTCTTGTCAACCGGACGCAGTTCGGCCACTCCTCCCCCACCCCACTCGGTGCTGGAGAACTCAACCACGGCGTATTTCCTCTTGGCATAGCCGCTCACGGAGTTGGAGGGGTTCACGTCGCGACGAGCGTTCTTCTGGCTTATGGAATAATAGGTGCCTGTGAGGTCGTCGCCGTCCTGCTTGAGTTTCACATAGAAATAGAGCTCGCCGCCGAAACGTGCCCCGTCGGGGGTTCCGACAACCCAGGTGCCGTTATAGTCGAACGGCTCGCGGCGCGACGATGCGGTGCAGAGAAACATTACCGCCACAGCGGCCAAAACAAAAAGAATAGTGATTCGTTTCATATTTTATTGTTGATGGGTTATTCTTGAGTTTTAAATTTTAATCGGCGATGACCGCTAACTGCTAATTTCCCGCCCTAAGCTCGCACATACCTTACCGCTGACCAACGGTTTAAAAACAAAATGCAAAGATACGTTTTTTTTGAATATCTTTGCAACTCCGTAATCATATAACGTATAACATTAAACGTATCAACATTAAACACATCGGACAATTCGACCTCTCAACATTAATCATATCAACAATTAAACATACAACACTATGAGCGAAGAAACTCAAAATCCGCAAACCACGCAGAAGCCCAAAAAAGAAAAAAAAACTATGGGTTTCTGGAAGACCACGCTGGCGTCGATGCTGGGGGTGGTTTTCGCATTCATCATCTTTAACATTATCACGTTCATCATCATGATGGGCATGGTGGCCGCCGTCTCGAGCATGGCCAAGGACAACACCATCGTAGGCGACAACCTGTTCCTCAAGATGGACATGACCAGCAGCATTGCCGAACACGCCGACGAGGACAACCCGATGACCATCTTCTCCGACAACGACGTGATGGGTATGGACGACATACTCGCCGCCATTGACAACGCGAAGAACGACAGCAAAATCAGCGGCATATACCTCTACCTCGGCGAAGGCTCGTCGGCCGACTGGGCTCAGAGCGAGGAAATCCGCAACGCCCTCATCGACTTCAAGGAGAGCGGCAAGCCTGTGGTCGCTTACGCTGACACCTACACGCAGTCGTCGCTCTACCTGGCTTCCGTCTGCGACCGCATCTCGCTGCATCCCGCCGGTATGGTGGAATGGCGCGGCATAGGCGGCGAGGTGATGTTCTACAAAGATCTGCTCGACAAACTCGATGTCAAGATTGACCTTATCCGTCCGCAGAACAACGCATACAAGAGCGCCGGCGAGACCTACACCATGAACCACATGAGCGAGGCCAACCGCGAGCAGATACGCGCCTACATCTGCAGTATCTGGAACCATGTGGTGGCTCAGATGTCGGAGACACGCGGCATACCCGCTGACTCGCTCAACGCCTACGCAGACGACCTCTCGGCATTCATAGCCGAGGATGCTCAGGCACGACGCCTGGTGGACAACCTGGAGTTCGAGAGCGCACTCAAGACCTTCATCAAGGAGAAATACGACAGCAAACGCATGGTGACTGTCGGCAAATACGCCAAGAGCATCAAAGCTAAAGACAAGAAAGACCGCATCGCCGTCATCTATGCCGAAGGCAACGTGGTGTCGGGTGAATCGAACGGCTTCCAGCAGGCCGTATATGGCAACGACATAGCCAAGGCGCTTGACAAAGCTGCCGCCGACAAGAATGTGAAAGCCATCGTGCTGCGAGTCAACTCGCCGGGAGGAGCTGTCACCGCTTCGGAAATCATGACCGACGCCGTGATGCGCGCCAAGAAAGAGAAGCCTCTCGTCGTCTCGATGAGCGGTGTGGCCGCTTCGGCCGGTTATGAAATCTCCTGCAACGCCGACTGCATAGTGGCTCAACCCACCACCATCACTGGCTCGATAGGAGTGTTCGGAACCATCCCGGAGATAGGCAATTTCCTCCGCAACAAACTGGGCATCACTACGGACACCGTAGGAACCAACCGCAACAGCACGGGCCTCAGCATGATGCGTCCGCTCTCGCCCGACGCTCGCGCCATGATGCAGCGCAACATCGAGGACTTCTACCAGACGTTCATCGGTCGCGTGGCAAAAGGCCGCAACTTGAAGGTGGAGTTTGTTGACAGCATCGCCCGCGGCCGCGTGTGGACGGGTGCCGACGCCATCAAAATCGGCTTGGTCGATACACTCGGAGGCCTCTACACCGCGGTGAACATCGCAGCCGAGAAAGCCGGCATAAGCGACTACACGGTGAAGAACTACACGGTCGAGAAGAAATGGTACGACAAAATCCTGAGCAGCGACAAAACAGAGGAGGCCAAACTGCGCGCCCGCATAAACGCCATCGTCCCCGGCTACGAGGAGATGTACTACTGGGCAACGATGGAACCTCTGCAGGCAAGACTCCCATACTCGATAGTGATTAAGTAAGTGCGTGCCCGCAAAGCAGCCAGCGCTTACTGGCAGTAGATGAAGCGAGGCTCTCAGATGGGAGCCTCGCTTTGTTTATTATCGGTTATCAAATGCACCACTTTATATACATATTGAGGGGCATAGGTCCGTATTGGGTCCGTATGAAGTCCGAGTGAAGTCCGTATTGAGGGTGGGATTACAAATCCCGAGAAAAAAAGTGCCGTATTACAAATCCGGCACAACGGCACAACGAGAGACCCCATCACGTAACAGCATAAAGTCAGTGGTCAGTGGTTTGTAAACGAAAAGAGGCTCCCGTCGGGGAGCCTCTTTGGGGTTGTTATGTTTTCTTTTTAGGAGAATAATTATTGCATCAGGGTTTGCAGGCGGGCGTTGACTGGTTTCAGCGCTTCCATGTTGTTCAGACGGGCGTAGATTGTTTTCAGAGCGTTGAGGCAGTGCACGAGGTTGGGTTTCTGCATTTCCTGCTGGTCGGCTGGCAGAGCGTCGATATAGGCGACGGCGGCTTTCATGTAGCCTTCTGCTTGGCCGAAGAGAGTCTTGGCCTCTTCCTCCAGTTTGGCGGCAAGACCTGACTCGTCGTCGAAGGGCACATCGGTGTTGATTTTATCGACTGCGCGGTTGTAGAGCATACTGCCCATACCGAAGTTGGCCTCGAACTGGTTGGCGTTAATCGAGAGCGACTCGTTGTATTTGGCTTCTGCGCCAGCGAAATCCTGGTTGCCCGAAAGCATCTCGGCTGCAGCGCAGAGCAGTTTGGCATATACACCGGGATTGTCCTTCGTCTGGTTGAGAGCTGCGTTAATCATCTCGTTGCTCTTCTCCTTGTCGCCGCTCATCAGGTAGGCTTCCGACATCATAAGGGCTGCATTGTAGTCCTCCGGATGGTTCTTGTAGAAGTTGTTGGCCACCTTCAGCGCTTCGGCGTTGTTGTCTTCTGTGCGATACATTGTGAAGAGTGTCTGATAGACGTTGGCCTTGTCGGTCTTACGGCGCATCAGCACGTTGAAGTATTTCTTCACCAGGTCGTTCTTCTTCAGCTGCGAAGCTGCAAGACCTGCAAGATAGTAGGCGAAGTCTGCCGACTTCTTGTCGCCGGTGAAACCGTAAGCCTTGATGGCGTCCTCACACATCTTCAGGCAGCCTTCGAAGTCGTGGTCTTTGTTGAAGGCGTCGGTGGCGCGGTTGCAGAGTTCGCCGCCAACATAGGAGAACACGGTGTTGTTGGTCTCCGAGTACTCGTTGTCCTTGTCGAGCTCTTTGCACTTCAGAGCAGCCTCGTAAGCCTGCTCGCACCAGTCGGGAGCGAGATCTTTGTATTTCGACTTGGGGTTCTTGGTTTCCTGGCCGATTTGGCAGTAGATAAGACCTTTATAATACCAAGCCTTGGGGTCGTCCTTGGTTTGGTCGTTGGCGCAGGCCTTGTCGATAGAGGCTTTAGCTTTGGTCAAATAGCCTTTACGCATATCCTGCGCGGCGCTCTGCACCTCGAGGGTCTGTGCGGCAGCGGCAAAGCCGAGTACCACAAGCGCTAATGTTAAGATTGACTTTTTCATATTTTTCGGATTTATGGGTTAACAATTTTATTAAGTTTACTCTTTAGTATCTTCTGGTTGCGGATTATTGCTTTCAGGGGTTTCGGAAGACGGGGTTACCTCCTGATTATCCGTGTTTTCAGGTGCGACAGGAGCATCGGGGTTCTCCTGGTTATCAGTTGTCTCGGTTTCCTCGTCGTCGGGCGTTGAAGGAACCTTAGTTATCGAAGCGATGAAGTCTTTGCCCTTGAGGTCGATAAGCTTCACACCCTGGGTGTTACGACCCAGCACACGCAGGTCGGCCACCTTCATGCGGATGGTGATGCCGGAGCGGTTGATAATCATAAGGTCGTGTTCGTCGGTGACGTTGACGATGGCTGCCAGAGGACCGGTCTTCTCGGTGACCTGCATAGCGTTGACGCCTTTACTACCGCGGTGAGTCGGACGATAGCCCTTGTTGTTTTCCGGCTCATACTTCAACTGAGAACGCTTGCCGTAGCCATGATCGCTGACTACGAGCAAGTCCTCGTCCTCACTTGGCAGGCAGAGCATATCGATAACACCGTCGTCCTGTGTGTCAAGTTCGATGCCTTTCACACCGCTGGCTCCACGTCCCATGGCACGGAACTCATCTTCACGACACCGCATAACCTTGCCCTTCTTCGAGGCTATGAGGATGTAGCTTTCGCCATCGGTAAGGCGGGCGGTAACAAGCTCGTCACCCTCGCGGATGCCAACAGCGATGATACCATTGGTACGCGGACGCGAGTAGGCCTCGAGCGAGGTCTTCTTCACGATGCCGTTCTTGGTGCACATCACGATATAGTGGTTGCCCACATACTCGGTGTCGCTCAAGCTCTCCACGTTGACGTATGCCTTGATTTTGTCGTCCGGCTCGATGTTTATGCAGTTCAGTATCGGACGTCCCTTGGTGTTCTTCTCGCCCTCAGGCACCTCGAAGGCGCGCATCCAGTAGCAGCGGCCTTTCTCGGTGAAGAACAGCAGGTAGTTGTGGTTGGTGCAGGTGAAGATATGCTCCACAAAGTCCTCGCTGCGCACAGCGCTGCCCTTCGAACCCACGCCGCCGCGACTCTGCGTGCGGTATTCGCTCAACAATGTGCGTTTCACATATCCCTTGTGCGAGATGGTGATAACCACCTGCTCGTCGGGTATGGTGTCCTCGATGCGGAAGTTGATGGCGTCGTGACGGATGGCCGTGCGGCGCTCGTCGCCGTATTTGTCGCGTATTGCGATGAATTCCTCTTTGATGACCTGCATCAACACGTTGTGGTCGCCCAGGATTTCCTTGCAACGCTCGATGAAGCGCAGTTTCTCGTCGTATTCTTCCTGCAGTTTCTGATGGTTCAAACCCGTCAGCTGTGCCAGACGCATATCGACGATGGCGTTGGCTTGAGCCTCGCTGAACTGGTATTTATCCATCAATCCCTGACGTGCCTCAGCCGGCGTCTTCGAAGCTTTTATCAGAGCCACAATCTCGTCGATGATGTCGATAGCGCGGAGAAGACCCGACAGTATGTGCGCTCGCTTCTCGGCTTCCGCCATCTCGAAGCGGGTTCTCCTCGTCACCACGTTCTCGCGGTGATCGACGAAGTTCTTTATAAGGTCTTTCAGGTTCAGCAGCATTGGGCGGCCTTTCACCAGCGCGATGTTGTTCACCGCAAACGAACTCTGCAGCTCCGACAGCTGGAACAGCTTGTTCAGCACCACGTTAGGCACCACATCGTTCTTCAGCACATAAACCACGCGTATGCCGTCCTTGCTGCTCTCGTCGCGGATGTCCGATATGCCGACAATCTTGCCGTCCTTCACCAGCTGTGCCTGACGCTTGATCATCTCGGCTTTGTTCACACCGTAAGGTATAGTGCTGGCAACGATAACGTTGCGACCTTTCGAGTCTTCCTCAATCTCGGTGTCGGCTCGCAGTATGATGCTGCCGCGACCCGTGTTATAAGCCTCCTGCACGCCCTTGTAGCCGTAAATCGTGCCGCCACCCGGGAAGTCGGGCGCCTTGATGTGCTCCATCAATCCCTCGACCGTGATTTCGGGATTATCGACAAATGCGATACATCCGTTCATCACCTCGGTGAGGTTGTGCGTCGGCATATTTGTGGCCATACCCACAGCGATACCGTTCGAGCCGTTGACCAGCAGGTTGGGTATCTTGGCGGGAAGCACCGTCGGCTCGACCGCCTCGTTGTCGTAGGTCGGCACCATATCGACGGTGTCTTCGTCGATGTCGGCAAGCATCTCGTTGGATATCTGCTCCAGCTTCGCCTCGGTGTAACGCATAGCCGCAGCACCGTGACCGTCAATCGAACCGAAGTTACCTTGACCGACAATCAGCGTGTAGCGCATCGCCCACGGCTGTGCCATACGCACCAAAGCGCCATAGATGGATGAGTCACCGTGCGGGTGGTATTTACCCATGGTGTCACCCACGATACGGGCGCATTTCTTGGTCGGAGTGTTGTAGAAAATTCCGTTCTCGTTCATCGAGTAGAGGATGCGGCGCTGCACGGGCTTCAAACCGTCGCGCACATCCGGAAGTGCTCGGGCGACAATCACCGACATAGCGTAGTCGATATACGCTGTCTTCATCGTGGTCTCAATGTCAACCCTCGTGATTTTTTCGTTTTCGAATTCCATCGTTATTATTCGTTATTTCTTGTTTTCTAATAGGATAGCAAATCGCTCTTTTTATAAATAAAGTACAAATATACTAATAATTCCCGAAACGAGAGCACCTCTCGTCCGGATTTTATCAACAAATTGTTAATGTACTGAAATACTGTACTATCACCACAAAACACCCAACTCCCTATTAACTCCCTACTAACTCCGTATTAACTCCCAACCAACTCCCAATATCCTCCCTGCTATTACCGAAACCTCAAATTTCACAATTTCGTCGTGGCGGATTTCCGAATCCGCCACAATGACGCCCTAAGGCGTCAATTCAAAATTGAACTCAGCACCACCCGCATCACTTTTTCATACGAATCCTCGATGCCGCATTTGTCGCAAGTGTCGTAAGGACTGTGGTAGTCGCCGTATCTTCCTCCCAGCGTGTAGATGAATATCGCCGGACAATATTGCGAAAACCACCAATGGTCGCTGTTCGCCGCGTTGTCCCTCAGCTTTATCTCCGGCAGCAACTTCTCCTTCTCGTTAAACTCCTGCATCCTTTTCACATACGGCTGCGTCTCCTCCCCTTTCCCGTTCACAATCATGATGCCCTCCGCTCCGCCACACAGCAAGTCGAGGTTCACCACCAGTTTCGTCTTCTTAAAATCCACCAGCGGATGCTCCACCGCATATTTCGACCCCAGCAATCCCGCCTCCTCGCCACTAAACAGCATAAACGCCATAGTATATTTCGGCCGCTTCCCCATCGTGCTGTAATGCTTTGCGATGCCCAGCACCGACGCCACCCCGCTGGAGTTGTCGTGCGCCCCATGAAAGCACACCTTCTCCCCCATCATACCCAGATGGTCATAATGCGCCGTAAACATCACCACGCTGTCCGTCTCGCCTTCGATATACCCCACCACATTCTGCATCCAGTAGTCGCGATGACGCGTAACGGTGATATTCTGTTTTATCTTGCGAGGCTTCCCCTTAACCACCGACTCCAATACCTGCACATACCAATGGGTGCTGTACGCCTCCGACGGCGCAATCGGAACCTGCATCGAGAGCTGCTTCACAGCCACAAACGTCACCCCGTCCTTCTCCGTCTGCCAAGCCGACTCGTCCAGCACCTTCGAGCTTAACGTGCGGCTCGGCACAATGCGGAACTCATCATACGGCTTCAGCTGACGTCCGTTGATCGACAACGAGCATTCCCCATCCACCGAATACAAATCCGTCAAATATCTCTGCATATACCCCTCCGCCAAAGGCTTCACCCCCATCTCTCTCAACTGCCCGGCAATATACTCCGCCGCCAAGCTGTCCCCATTATGAGCACAACTCCGCCCATACATCCCCCCATCCGACAACTCACAAACCACCCGCTTGACATATTCCGCCGACTGCCCCATCGCCGTCGGCACAGCAGACAATAAAACAAAGAGCACCACTATCCGCTTGCTATATTTGCAGGTATATTTCATCTCGTTGCGATCAATCCGTTTTACATTAAACGCAACATCACACAACTTATTGCTGTACCTCTCTTGAAAACAAATCCAGCTCGATAATTGAAAATCACGGGAAAAGAAGTGCCAGATTTACAAATCCGATACAATGGAGTTTATAAACCTCCCCCTTTATTAGGCATGTTTAAACTCGTCAACTTTCCTATTATCGCCTGACATATCAACAGTCTTTGACTTCCCCTTGACCATTGTTTCTCGTACAAAAATAATCTGTCCACGTTTGTTTTTGTAGAAATCCGATGAGAGACATTTGAAGTAACCTTTTCGCATATGTGGGCGTTTTGTTCCTTTCAGTCCCTCTTCCAACACCTTCTCCGATATGCCAAGTCTTACATTCTTCCCCTTGTATTGATACACGGTTTCATTGTTCGACGTTGGGACGCCATCACGAACACATTCGGGGAAGCATTCCATATAAGCCAGGAGATTGACGGCAAAACGAAAGTTACGCTCCACAGATTTTCCGTCCTCGTCCTTGCTGGATTTTGCAATGTTGTATTCGCTTTCATGTATTTGCCCAACGCCATCATCGTCGGCGAAGAAAATTGCGATGGTATTGTCGGGCATAAGGCAGAATGAGAAGGCGTAACCATCTTCGAGATCCGGAACATGCAGGGCAATGTCGTGGCGGACATAGTTATACGAGATGGAGGGGTCATACAAATCCTTTTCCGTCATATGGTCGCCGTTGACATTCAAATATTGTTTGATGCTTTCCAGTTCCTTCAGCGCAACATCATTTTGCAGAAAATCATACAATTCCTTTTCCTCAAACCAAACATGTAGAAATTCTCCATTATAATCCTTAAGCCAAAAATTCAACTGCTGCATTATTCCTTGCTGTTCTGCTTGGTTGGGAATTGCCAATGCGTACTGATAGACGGTGTTGCAGAAAGCATTGGCATCTTGACTGTGCATTCTGATCGACCAATCGTGAAACCTCTCCCACATGCTGCGGAGAGGATCGCTATACTTTATTCCTTTATCCATTGTCTATTCATAAATACGTCTAACAAACCTGTAGTCAGGGTCAGTATTCCACTGAACCTGCCACATATCGCCTGTTCCTGTATCAATCATAATAAAAGTATACATGTTTGGGGTCGGATATAACTCGAAACGACCATCATAGCTCAACGATTCTAAGGCAGGCCCCCAATAGTTTAGTTCAACAACCATTGATATAACCGATTTCATGCCATACTGGACCTGCCAAACTTTACCAGTCTTTGTGTCTAACTTTAGAAGATTGTATGTGTTCTCCGTTTTGTACATCTTATATCTCGGTTTGTCGATGTTATTATACATTCCATCGAGATTACTATACATTCCATCAAGAAATAATTTATTGATAGAATCCGACTTGTGGAGTTCCTGTCGAAGCAACTGAACCTCGCGAATAAGGGAATCAAGCGTAAACTTATTTTGAGCATTTACGGTAACTGAAAGTAAAGTTATCATTGCTCCAATTAAAGCTTTCTTCATATTGTTTATTTATAAATAAATCACACTCATACAAACGCAGCACATCCGATTTTATTACCCACAACCTTTGTTGTTTTACCACCTCAATGTGAAACCACCGATTATTATATCAAAGATATAATAATAAAAGCCTGTATCTTAGCCTTTTGGACGGTTTGTATAATTCTAGGGTAACTCTAAGGTAATTCTAGGGTAATTCTAGGGTAATTCTAGATTAAAGAGCAGTTAACTTCGACTTAACCCCGACTCAACTCCGTCTTAACTCCGATGCAAGGCAGAGTGAACTTTGGTTGTAGGATGATATGACATTGACATAGCCATGAAGTGGCTTAATGTGGTTAGGTTGTCACTTGGGGGTCCTACGACTGGAACAAAAACATAAGATTTAAACGGATTGCGTATATTTGCAGAAAAATTCACCACGTTATGCAAACATATTTCGCATCCGCCATCAAACTTCTGTCCGTAGTCGCAGCCGCATTCCTGCTTTTGTCCTGCGACCCTGGCTTCGACGAGGACATGGTTATCCGTAACCAGTCGCAGCACAGCGTCACCGTCATTCCAAGCCCATACTATTATTACAACCAGGAACTCGACAGCACCTTCATCCACGAATCCGAATCCTTCACCATCGCCACTGGCGATTCAGTCATCGTCAGCAACGACGGCGGTATCGGCTCCGCAAGCCGGGATAATGCAATCCACTGCTTCCAGAACTACTACAACGACAGCGTCACACTGCGCTTCGACGATGGCTTGCAAGCCATCTACCATAGCTACGACACCACCGGTATAAGCCCCTACAACTTCGCGTCAGGAAACTACAGCTACTCCGAGAAACTAAAAGAGAAAGGCCTCTACTTCAGAAACCACCCCTACTACGGCAGAATGACCTTCACCATAACCGAAGCTCACCACGCCGAAGCACAATGACTATCTTCAGAATCCCGGTAAAGTCATGAACAATGTCGGCAGCAACAGGAGGAATCCTATGAATATCAAGAATAGGATGAATTTCCACACCCATTTGAGCCATACTCCGTAGGGTATCTTGGCAACACCGAGGCAGCCGATAAGCACTCCGCTGGTGGGCGTCAACATATTGGTGAAGCCGTCGCCGAATTGGAACGCCAAGACGGTGGTTTGACGAGACACCTCAATCAGGTCGGCAAACTGAGCCATTATAGGCATTGTGAGAGCCGCCTTCGCCGAGCCGCTGGGCATAACCACGTTCAAGAGTGTCTGGAAGGTGTACATAGCTCCTACCGAAGCCACATCGCCTGTCTGCGCCAACGATTTGGTCAAGCCGTAAAGCATAGTGTCTATCACCTTGCCATCTTTCAGGATAAAGATGATGCCCGATGCCAACCCAACAACAAGCGCGGCGGAGAGTATGTCCTTACATCCCTCTAGAAACAACTTGGCTATGCTGTCGGCGCTCTGCTTGTCGAGTATGCCGGCAATTATGCCCATCGCGAAGAAGAGAGCCGAGATTTCGGCAATATACCAGTCGGCTTTCAGCACACCAATGACAAGAGCCACGATTGTGAGCAGCAAAAGCACGAGTATGAGAGCCTGCCGGGTGGTAAGTGTCGTCTGCCCTGTGGATTCCAGCCGTTGACGCCAGTAGTCGTCGAGTTTATAAACAGGGCTTTTTTCTGGACACTTCTTCACCTTGTGGGCATACCACAACACAAAGGCGATACCTATTATCGTCAGCACTATCCAGCAGAAGAAACGGTATTCCAACCCCGAGAAGAGCGGCAGGTCGGCAATGCCTTGTGCGATACCTATCGTAAACGGATTAAGCATAGCCCCCGCAAATCCTACATGGGCAGCGACATAACACATACACAAGCCCACTATCGAATCGTAGCCCATCTGGATGGCCAGCGGTATGAATACAACCACGAAGGCGATAGTCTCCTCGCTCATGCCGAACACTGCACCGAAAAGGCTGAACATAAGCATCACCAGCGTGATGATGATATTCTCCACTCCGAGTTTCTTTATCAGCTTGAAGCGACTCAGACGCTGCACCCTCCGGAGGAATGCCATCACACCGACGTCGATGGCGTGACTGTTGTTCAATATCCAGAACGCACCG
>JAFZTV010000087.1 GCA_017618625.1 Bacteroidales bacterium
CATTTCCATTCTTCATTTTTTTAATCCATTCCCCTCGCCTCGCGGCGAGGGGAACAGAGGATGAGGTATCTGCTATTCCACCACCAGCTTCTTGGTCACAGTGCCTCTCGCGGTGGTCACTTTCACCAGATACACTCCCTTGCGGAATGTCGAGGTGTCGAAGGTGGCCGTGGCGCCGCAGGCGGCTTTGCGTAGAACCACGCGCCCCGCCATGTCGCGCACCGTCAGCTCGCTGATGGCCTCCGCACACGATACGGTAGTCACCCCGCTGGTCGGGTTGGGCCGCAAGCTGACCGCCGACTGCAATCCGCCATCCACCGCTCCAATACCCTCGTCACCGCCAGGGTTGTCAGGGTCATCAGGGTCATCAGGGTCATCGGGGTCATCGGGGTCTTCCGTCCATCCTGGCGGCGGGGCAATTATTGGAAGTATTGGAAGCCACACATTAGCGTCTATCGTGTCTATATACCACGAACCAACTATTTCACCAAAAACATGTCTTACACCATACAAATATCTTGTTATATCTGGATGAATGTTAGATCCAGGAATATTTACATGACCCGCTGCAAGTTCTGCATAAACGAAGAATGAACTATCATCCACATGGACAGGTCGGTCAAAATATCCGCAATACAAGGGTTGTGCAAATTCTAAAATACTGTCGGTCAAATCGCCATTTTCTCTTGTCATGATTTCATCGAAGATTAAGATTTTCTGCTCAGAATCTTGTGTGATTCTTACAGAGTCCATTACCGTATTAGAGCCATTCACGGGAACCGAATCCATTATTTTCAGCCATAATGCAGTATTCGAAGGGAGAGACGCTAACGAAATTGCCACCCCGTAAATTAACCCAGACTCCTTATCCAGTGTACATTCATATCCAGCACATTCAGCAGTACTACCATGAGCTATTTCGAAATGACTCACAAGCGTTCTTTCCATCCTGGTGAAATAACAATTCTGGGAGGGTATCTGTGGAAACAGAAACCGCTTGTCGTTTAGTCTCACTGTATCCTGGCAAAAAACCGAATTACTTGCAAGCAATACAATTGATATTACCGCGAAACGGATTACGTATGACATCTTTTTCATAGGTTTGTATTTTTTTGACATATTTATTTACAAAATTTAATCGTTTAGGCATTGCTGTGTAGATTCCACTGAAACCGAGTCAAACTGAACATTTGACCATTCAACCGAATAATCAGAATGACGAGCAGTGGCACGCAATCGCATATATCTGAACGGGAAGGTGTATGCACGAGAAATGGACGCACTGTCGAAACAGCTGCTGCTCGGCGTTGTCCACACTTTCTTCAGAGCAAAATAGTTGCCTGTTGCTAACATAAAGTGGGCGCCGTTGGGTGACGATGCTATGCTCGTCATGTCTAATCCTGGAATGTAGTATGTTTCGACGCTGTTTGTACCCGCCATACGTTCCGTGACCACCTGTGTCTCGTAATGAGTGGAGCTTCCCATGTAAGGCAGGTATTCCAACATGAGGTACGTTGAATGCTGACGGTTATATGCAAGTTCCCACGGCTCAGTCTTGCCTAAAGTATAAATCTCTTTGGAGTCCAGCATCGCAAGACTTGCCAGTTCGTAGAGACGAATACGTGTGACATACGCACCTGATGAAGTTACCGCATAACAAGCTGCCACAATCGAATCGCCTCTTGATTCCGTGGCATGGATTTTGGAACCAGGTTCTGTATCAGGATGCTCGTAGTAACATACCGTATCTATTAATCCCGTCAACATGTCGATGCTGTTGCGTCTTGCTCTCCTCAACATTGTAGTATTATTTCCAAAACTTCCGATAAATCCAACATAGTTGTTGGTAAGCACAACGTCGTCAAGATATTCATTAAAACTTCCTTCCTCATAACCATGCCTGACTTTGTAATTTGCCGAACTGGCCGACTTGCAGTCAACAATTCTGGCACGGCTGTCATTGGCTGGCCCATCCCCGATGGCTACAATCTCGTTAAGGCCCAACATATTGTTATGAAAGACAACCATTCTGCTGAGTTCATAGGTGCTGTCGATGCTAACATACTTGGCATATTCCTTACTGCTGCTTCCTGTTCTAATCAAGTCAATATTAAACTTCAGTATAAACCCCTTCTCATTAAATAAACTCCAACGAGTACCGCAGGCATAGACGGTATCGCCCAAAACGCGAAAATCTCTGACAAACATTCTATAGAGATTTATTCCCACCTTGTGAGTTATCGTAGCACTGTTGAGGTTGATGAGCATAAAATAGCCTTTTGAATGATCTTCAAAATAACCGACTGCAAGTGTGTCATTAACATACCGTACTTTTGTATTAAACGAGTAATTCGCAGATGCATCCTTGATCACGAAACTTTCCGGCTGAGCCACCACCGTGTTGCAAAACGCCATTAAAGCGCCCAGTGCCAAAGCATCCAAAACTATGTTACACGACAACAAAGATAGTAATTTTTTCATGATTCTTTAATTTTTAGTTTATTACTTGCCTGCAACATAACCGACTCGATTGCGTTATATATTGTAGGCTTTGTTACAAGTGCCTGGGGTGCTGGCAGCAGGGTGATGTGCGTTTATGGTTTTCGCTTTTCCATGGCGCATCCCCTGCGACGCACCTTTTATTATTTATTCACTTTCTGTTTCTGCAGCCCCGCACCGGCGGCACTCGATTACCGTGCGGGGCTTGGTTGGATAAAGCACATGGGCTAACGTATGGTTTTGTTGCCTCACTTGCGGATAGCAGTACAGTTGAACAATCCCGTATTGTTGTCGAAAGTGACCGTCACGGTATATCCCTGACTGGCCATGTTGGCAGCCCAGTTGTAGGCATCCTGTTTGTCGGCAGTAGAATAGGTGACGACTTCTTTCGACGCATTTACGTAGTTCTTGTACTTGGTGAAGGTGACGGCATGACCCTCTTCGGCAAGTGTCAACATGTTCATTACAAATGATTCCCAGTCGCTTTCGTTTTCTATATGCATAGAATACGAGATGCCGTCAACGGTGTAATTGCAGCTGTACTGCATTGGCGCCTGCTGCTCACTGGCAATGGGTTCTACAAACGATTCTTTCTGGCAGCTGGTAGCGAACATGCTGATTGCTGCGAACACGAACATTGTTCTAACGATTCTTTTCATTTTCTTTTGATTTTTATGTTTGATTTATTGATACAGTTTTCTATTATGAAAAAGACTACATCGAACTGCCCCTCGTTTCCGCTTGTGTGGAACACACATAGCTGGCGTTGGGGATGATAGATGGAAACGATGTCGTTTAATATTCGGTTGCTGTCCGGAATACCTTTGTAATCATAGTTTGGACGTATGGATACACTTACATTCGTATATTGGTCGCTGCCGTATAGGGCGATTTCCTCCGGTGTCATTTGGTAGATATTGAAATCGTCCAGCAATTGGCTCCACGTGGAATCGTCTTTGGCTTCGAGCATTGTCACATCCACAAAAACACTGTCGTTGACCTTGTAGTCCTTTATGAACGATGCATCTATGCCACGAGTGTCAGCGTATTGTCGATATAGCTCGCTGCATTGTCTGGGTGGAAGTGTGCGAGGGCAGAGCCTCACAGCCAACGCCACGCCGACGATGACAAAGAACAAAAGTGATGGATATATTATCTTTTTCTTGCTCATTGTGTCTGTGTCAAAAGAAGCGATACATTATTCAGTGTTGCGGCGCGCTGCGAAGGAGTGGCGTCGGACATCGCGCGTCCGTTGGGGACAGGGAGTACAAGGAAAAGGAGCATTACGGTAAAGGTGGCCACGACGGCAGCGCGTGGGAGGAGGAAACGCAACGACATGGGCGAGAAGGTACGCAGGAACGACTGGGAGGGCCGGAAGAGACGGACAGCATGCACTATTCCCTGAACCGCTGCAAAAAGGAGTGTCAGAGCGAGAAGAAGGATGAGTAGGAAGTCAAAGATGTCGGAGACATAGTAGCGGCGAAGCGGTACTATGGCGACGATGGCGGCGAGGCAAACAGCAGCTATCGAGACGTGGACAAACACTTTGCGCCTGCGTGTGGAGCGTAGCGAGGCCTGCGACGGAAGGTTGATATGGGAGAGGTCGTGCTGACGGCTGATGCGGTCAATGTGCTCGCTGTGCTGCTGCCAGACGGCCTGCATGTCTTCGAGTATGTCGTAATTGTTATTCATCGGTTTTATGCTTCAGTTTAATCAGTTTTTCTTTTATGCGTACGATGCGGTGCCTGACGGTGGACTCAGAGAGACCGAGAGTGAGGGCAATCTCGCGCGAGGGGACTCGGTCAAGATAGAGATAGACGATGGTTTTCTCCTTGTCGGAGAGAAGGTCGATGAGTTGGTACATCTGATTGACCATATCGCTATGGCTTTCTTCGGTGAGGCGGTTGCAGGTGTCGTCGTCGAGAGAAGTGAACAAGGGCGATTTGAAGCTATGGCGCACATGTGATATGGCGGTGTTGAAGGCGACGCGGTGGACCCATGTGTTCTCGCTGCACTCGCCCCTAAAGCGAGGCCAGCTTTCCCACAACGCACAGACGATGTCCTGGTAGAGATCTTTGATGTTTTCGGGATGGCGGTCGGTAAACATAAGGCAAGCCTTGAAGATGGAGCCTTCGCATCGGCTCAGCATCTCCATGAATGCCTTCTGTTCTTTCGTTTGTTCCATCGGTTGGCGGTCGGTCGGCAGTGGTTGGCGGGTGCTTTTAAACTATCGAGATTTAGTACCCGTACATTTATATTAGTCGCAAAAAGGTCGAAAATGTGCCACCTCGAAACGAAAAAAAATGAATACAAATTGTTATTGGACTGAAAGCCAATGTGGTTTGTGTAGTTTTTTTGAAAGGTTGAAAGTAAAAAAAAACAACAGGTCACTGACCACTAACAGCTAACTGCTGTCTGCTAACAGCCACCAATTCCTCCCTAAACTCCTTTATCCTCCCTATCGGCTCTCTCTCAAAATCCATCGGTTCCTCCCCTCCTATTGTCCGCAGGTACTGCAATATCCTCAAGCCGTCAACCCTCTCCCTGCAAGCTCTCACAAACAGTTCCCTGCTCTTGTAGTTACGCCTCAGCGGCAGCCACAGGTCGTCCGTCCTCAGCTGTTCCTTCAGAAAAGCACTCATCGGCGTCTCCACCTCGTGCTCATACAGTTCTTCGAACCTCTTGTAGGTCGCCCTCACCGCCTCGAAACCTTCTCTCCTATAGAACGGATATTTCTCCTTCTGTTCAGCTATCGTCATCGCCACCGCAGGTCCCGTGCCGAAAGGCACCCGTCGCGACATACGCCCTTGCGGACGCACCACCAGCTGCCCCCTGTCATTGCCTGCCACCATCACCCTGCCTGTCTTGACGAACTTCTGCATCAGGTAGAAATCCTCGCCGCCCTGCAGCGGGGTGATGCCGCCGGCTTTCCTGTATGCCGCCACCGTGAACGCCATAGCGCTGCCCAATGCGGTGAACGCATACGGGTTACCTATCGCCTGCATGTTCATCAGATAATGCCGCATATAGCACTCGTAGCGCAGCAGTCTCCTGTCCATTGCCTCGTCGCCTGTTACGGGATGGTAGTACGGCAACGCCACCGCCCCTATCTCCGCATGACTCTCGAACAGCTCCGCAACGCCGCCGAGATAATCCTCGCCAAAGTCGGTGTCAGCATCAAGGCTTACAATTATCTCGCTACCTGCCACCTGCTGCCCGCTAATCACGTCGAACAGCACCTTCCTTGCCCAGCCGACGCCCTGCTTCTTCTCCATCCATCCGTTGCCCGCCGTCGTGCGATCTATCACCACCATCTTCAGGTCTTCGACTCCGCTCAGTATCCTCAACGTCTCTGCGTTGTTCTTCACCACCATCAGGCGGTACTCGTCATCTGACACATGCCACGCCTCCGGCTGGTTCACGCAGACGTATGTGGTGAAGTTCCTGTACGACTGTCTGCGAAGCGACGAAAGGAGACCTTCGAGGTTGTCCAGTTCGTCCATCATCGGGATAGCTACTGAGATATGTCTGACAAGAGGCATCAGTCGGCAGGCGGATAAAGCAGAGGGCACAGGCAATTGCCTGTGCCCTCCGTCTTATACATTCAAATTGTTTTACATCTTGACCAGTTTCATGGAGTGTGTGCCGATACGCAGGAAGTAGGTTCCCTTGGCGTATCCGCTGAGGTCAACCTCGGTGCTGCCAGCGGGCAGTGTCTGCAGCAGCTGGCCGTAGAGGTTGTACAGCTTCATCGGCTCGTTGCCTGCGGCATTTGTCTGTATGTTCACCTTTCCGTTGGTCGGGTTGGGATAGATTCTGTAGTTCAACTCCTCGACATCGTCGATGCCCTCACCGCTTCCGTCGCTCACGAACACCGCTATCAGCGTTACGTTGTGCGTTACGTTGAACACATACGGGTTGTCGGTGGTGCCGTCGCTCCAGTGGTCGAACCGGAAGCCGTTGGCCGGTGTGGCGGTAGCCGTAACCTCCTGCATATAGCTGTAGGTGCCGCTACCAGTAGTGCTGCCGCAAATCTGGTTGTTGGGGTTCACCGTTACGGTGTATGCTATCGCGTCGAAGTAGGCGGTATAGGTGGTGTTGCCCGTCACGGTGACGGTACGTATCGGATAGGTGTTGCCGTCGTTCCACTCGCGGAAACGGTAGCCGTCGAGTGCGGTGGCGATGATATTGGCCTGCTCGCCGTAAGCATAGGTGCCGCTGCCGGTGGTGGTGCCGTGACTTGTCTCGTCAGGCACTACCGTCAGCTGGAAGCTGTTGGTGGTGAACACGGCGGTATAGGTGGCGTCGCCCGTGACGGTGATGGTACGCGGATTCTGCGTGTCGCCGTCGCTCCACTGGCTGAAGTTGTGCCCCTCGCCGGCGGTGGCGCTTATCGACACCTGCTCGCCATAGCTGTAGTTGCCGCTGCCCGTAGTGCTGCCGTATGCCGGGTTGTTGGCCGTAACGGTGATATGGTAGGTGTTGGCGGCGAACGAAGCGATGTAGCTTGTGCTGCCGGTAACGGTAACCGTGCGGGTCGCCTGCGTGCTGCCGTCGTTCCAGCGCAGGAAGTGGTAGCCCTCGGCGGCGGTGGCCGTCAGGTTGATGGTGGTGCCGTAGGCGTAGGTGCTGGTGCCGTTGGGCGTGGTGCTGCCGTGTGTGGCATCGTCGGGAGCCACAGTAACGCTATAGCTCTCGGTGGCGAAGAAGGCGGTATAGGTGATGTTGCCCGTAACCGTTACGGTGCGCGGGTTGTCGGTATTGCCGTCGTTCCACTGTGTGAAATGGTGGCCGGTGGTCGGAGTTGCCGAGATGGTGACGGCGCTGTTTTCAAGATAGGTGCCTGTGCCGCTGGCGGTACCCATCGCGTTGTTGTCCGACACCACAGTCACGGTGTAATACACCGGGTCGTGGTTCTCTTCCGAGAAGTTGGCGATGAGAGTGATATTCTGCGTGGCGGTGAAGGTGTGCGGTGTTGCGGTGGCGCCGTCGCTCCATCCGTTGAACACATAGCCATCGTTGGCGGTGGCGGTAGCCGTCACCGTCTGGCCGTGTGTGTAGGTGCCGCTACCCGTGGTGCTGCCGAAGCTGGCGTTGTTGGGTTGCACGGTGATGGTGTAGCTGTTGATTGCGAAGGTGGCGGTATAGGTGGCGTTGCCCGTAACCGTGACGCTGCGCGGGTTGTCGGTGTTATGGTCGTTCCATTCGACGAAATGGTAACCCTCGTTCGGTGTGGCAGTCAAGGTGGCGGTGGTGCCGTAGGCATAGGAGCCGCCGCCGCTCACCGAGCCGTAGCCGTTGTTGTTGGCGTTCACGGTGATGGTGTAGTTCAGTATGGCGAAGGTGGCGGTGTATGTGGCGTTGCCAGTAACGGTGACGGTACGCGGGTTGTCGGTGTTGCCGTCGCTCCAGCCGGTGAACTCATAGCCATCATTCGGAGTGGCCGAGATCTGCGTCGTGGTGCCGTAGGCAAAGCTGCCGCCACCGTTGACCGAGCCGTGGGTGTTGTTGTCGGCGGTAACGGTGATGGTGTAGTTGTTGGCGTTGAAATAGGCGGTATAGGTGGCATCCTCGGTTACCGTCACCGTGCGCGGGTTCTGAGTGTTGTTGTCGTTCCAGCGGGCGAAGGTGTAGTGCTCGTTAGGCGTGGCCGAGATCTGCGTCGTGGCACCGTATGCGAAACTGCCGCCACCTGCGACGGTGCCTTTCGCATTATCTTCGCTCTCCACCGTGAGAATGTATTCCCTTGCGCTGAAGTAGGCGGTATATTCTGCATCTTCCGTAACGGTGAAACTGCGCGGGTTGTCGGTGTTGTCGTCATTCCAGTGGTCGAACTCATATCCAGCGTTTGCCGTCGCCGTGAGGGTAGCCGTCTGTCCGCCGAGGTAGGTGCCGCCGCCTTCAACGGTGCCTTTGGCGTTGTCCTCGCTTGTGGCGGTGATGGTGTAAACCACAGGTGTCCAGCCTTCGGGCACCAGCTCAATCAGCAGGTTGGTGGGAGTGCCGTAGGTGGCGGTGACGTTGGTGTAGGTCTTGGTGATGTATCCCGGGCAGGAAGCGCGGAACGAGTAGGTGCCGTCGGCGATGGGGCGGTAGTAGTCGCCCAGCACGTGACGGCTGTATATCTGCGAGCTGTCGCGGTCGTGGTCAACCACCTCGATGAAAGCGCGCAGGGGCTCACGGGTGACAGAGTCAACCACGAAACCGTGGACACCCTCCTGAACCTCTTTAATCATGTTAATGAGCGACTGTTTCTGATAGTACCAATATGTTTTTGCTCCACGAGTGGTTGTGCTCGACCATCCGCTTCCAGTGGTGGTATCATTTACATACGGACACTTGGTATTGGACACCTCGATTGTAAACGCCCTGATATGGTTGTAGAAATTTGAATAATCCTGCCAGCCACCGCTGATAGCATACCAGTCGCCACCGAAACATTGACCTGCTGTTGAGCCAGAACTCAATGCGCCAGTGTACATATTTCTCGGGAAGCCATTTCTAGTGCTTGCCGAGCCTGTATATGTCCTCAGTGTATTCAGGAAACGGTTGCCCATGGCAGTCCACCATGCGGCATCAGCCAGGTCTTTCTGCGACGATGTGTATGTGTCCCATGGGAAATTGAGAATCTCGGCTCCTCCATGCATACAGCCAGCCATCACAAAATGGTGGCTGTTCATGTACTGAATCATATATTTGTTCTCAATTTCCGTGGATTCATACGCCGATTGATAAGACGATGAACCGTAAGCGCCTGCACCTCCGAAGGGATCGGGATAGGTTCTGTTCAGGTCGATACCGTGGCCATTGTAACGTCCACTATAGTCAGATGTGCTGTTCGGCTGCCAGATATAGTTGTCGCCGCCTTTGTAGGTGCCGTCGGGGTTGGCGTCGGGCATGATGTACAGTTGAGTGTTGTTCACGATCTGTGTCAGATCCTCAACCGTGCCATAACTGGTGAGCAGCGTATCTATGAGGCGCAGCATGAAGTAGAAACCCGTCACCTCGTCGCCATGCATGCTCGACATATAGAAGAATTCCGGCTCAGCCTCTGTCTCTGTCGGATTGTCCGAAATCTTAAGACAAAGCAATAGGTGGTTGTTGTATGAGTAACCTACAGTGTCGAGCTTGCATAGGTTGGGATAGTTTGTCGCCCAGTTCTGCATCATCGCCACATAGGTGCTGTAGTTTGGATACTTGTTCCACCCAGCCATCTGTGCTATTGATGAGGCTGCCGCAATGGTTCCTTTCGGTGCCACGCTCGTGACAGTGTCTATTTCGTAAGGGATGCCCAGTTCCTCAAATGCCGCCAGCTCCTGCGGATTGGCATAAGCAACATAATGACAACCTTGTCTTCCGTCAATAGACACAGCTCTCGAGATTGCCGCTTCAAGCGTACGGTCGCATTGCTCGAATTGAATACGCACCACCTGGGCGTTGCCAAGCAGCATGGTGCTGACGAAAACCAGAAGGAATAACAATCGTTTCATAATATTTTGTTTTAGTTTTTTGTCAAATCTCTCAGTCACAGGTCACTCTTCTCCCCTCACCCGCTTGAAGGTGTAAAGGTAGTTGGCGAAGAAGTTCCACAGCATCGTGATGGCTATAGATATCGCCTTCGCCACATAGAACCACAGTATTTTCACTCCGCCAAGCGAGAATCCTTCGCCCGACTCCTCGCTCCAGCTGGGAACGAGGCTCACTATCAGCCAAATGGTGAAGGTGCTTATGCCGAGCCCTATCACCGAGACGGTGAAGAACTTGGCGTACTCGCGTCCTACGCGCTCGTCCTTGCTGCCGAAGGTCCAGATGCGGTTGAGCATATAGTTCCACGAGGCGGCGAGGGTGAAGCTCAGCGCGTTGGCGAGAAGGCCTGGCAATCCGCACACCTGCACGAACAGCACCAGGAAGCCGTAATCGACCACCATGCCCGACGCACCCACTATGGCGAAGCGCACAAACTTGCGGATAAATTCACGGGAGATGGTCATCGGATATGGATTTTTGTTATTGGCTACTCAAGCATTCAAGCATTCAAGCATTCAGGCATTCACGCACTCAACCTGTCACCTTTTAAACTTTCAAGCGAAGCGAACCCTTTAAACTTTCAAACTCTTTAACTTTCGAGCGAAGCGAACTTTTCAACTTTCACTCAATCACTCACACATTCAGGCATTCACGCACTCAGAACTTCTTCTCTGCTTCGGTGTGGATTATGCCCGTCTTGCGGATACGCTGCGGGTTGTAGTCGCTCTTGGGCTTGCTTATGCGCGGACGGCGCTTGGCGTCGCGAGGCAAGTATTTCACATCGCCCAACTCGTTCACCTCGAGGCCGTAAACCTTCTCGGTGTCGAGGTTACACTTGATGCACCAGTATTTGCCGCAGCCGCCCGAGGTCTTGACGATGTCTTTCTTCAGGAGCGCCTTCGGCGTGTCGTCCCACAGGAAGTTGACCCAGACGATATGGGCGCCGTTCAGATCGACGAAGCCAACATACTGACGCTCGTAGCGATGCATGTGCTCGTCGATGATGGGGCATCGGCCCTCCTGGTTCTCATGGTTGCGGTTGACGTAGGCGATTTTCTTCTGGATGAGGCGTTCCGCCTTGGCGATGTCGATGTCGGTCGGAGTGTAGCGACCTTCCTGGTTTTCGACCATAAAGTCAACGTTCCAGTTTTTGTGGAACGAATATCCATGATAGTTGTTTCCGCTGATTTCCTCGAAGTTCCACTTCTCTTCGGGCACCACATATTCCTGCGCCATAAGTCCTGTAATCGCTGAAAGGAGCAGCACTGAAAGAATGATTTTCTTCATCGTAGTATGTGTTAATATGTTTGTGCAAAGATACGTAATTTTTTTATTAATGTTACGAAAATAGAAAAGAATTTTACTGCGAGGGTTGATTTCTGCCGTCGATAAAGCGAATTGTAACTGTGGAACAGTCTCAGGATTTTGAGCAACAAACTAAATTTAACGTCTTTTTTCGTATCTTTGCAACTTGAAATATGATATTCTCGTTATGAAACTGAAAACTCTTTTCTGCTGGATGGCGCTGCTGGGCGTGGTTATGCTTACGGCTGGATGCCGCCATAACGGCAAAGGCATCGAGACGGGCGACCTGCTTTTCGTGGGGTTGCCGTTGGATTACTCGGTAGAAGGGGACACCGCCAGCATGGCATCGGCCATAGCCGCCGCCACAGGCGACGAGGCGCAAGTGAACTACATACATGTGGCCATACTGGAAAAGACGCCCGACACGATATATGTCATCGACGCGACGCTGAAACGCGGAGTGGCGCGCTATCCGCTCGACACAATGAAGGAGGACTTCCGCCTGCGCAGCGGCGACTATCCCATCTTCACCGTCAAGCGGCTGAAGAAAAACAAGGAGGGCGAACGGTGGATAGCCAAGGCCCGCGAGTATGAGGGGCGCGGCTACGACCTCGCTTTCCTGCCCGACAACGAGGAGCAGTACTGCAGCGAGCTGGTGTGGAACTCGTATCTGGACAAAAAAGGCGAGCACATATTCCACTCGGCGCCGATGAACTTCAAGTCCGCCGACGGCTCGTACCCACCCTACTGGGTGTGGCTATTCTCCCGCATCGGCATGCCCATACCGCAGGATGTGGAAGGCACCAACCCCAACGACATGGCCCGCGACGAACATCTGATAACAGTAAGCAGCAAGTAAGCAGCAAGTAATCAACAACAAACAAACACATTTGTCTATTCACTATTCACTAATCACTATTCACTAAACATAAATCATGAATATCGACTTCACCTTCCAGAACCCCACACGCATCCATTTCGGACGCACCGCCATGAACCACCTCGCCGACGAGCTGGCACTCTACGGCAAGAACGTGATGCTGGTTTACGGCAAGAACTCCATCAAGAAGACGGGATTGTACGACACCGTCATGGAAACCCTGAGACAATGCGGCAAGAGCGTCTGCGAGCTTGCGGGCATCAACTCCAACCCGCGCTACACGCAGGTGCAGGAGGGCTGCCGGCTGGTGCGCGAGAATGACGTCGATCTGATACTCGCCGTGGGCGGCGGCTCGGTCATCGACTGCTCCAAAGCCATCGCCTGCAGCGCCTGGTGTGACGACGACCCATGGGAGCACTACTGGATAAAGAACCTGCCCGTGCCGGAGAAGGTCGTGCCCGTCGGCACCATCCTCACCATGACGGGTACCGCGTCGGAGATGAACGCCGGCTCGGTCATCACCAACGAAGTCCTGAAAAAGAAAGAGGGTCATATCTTCCCGATGGAGGTGGCCTGCCCCCGTTTCTCGATATTGAATCCCGAGTTCACCTACTCAGTGCCAAAGACACAGATGGTGAGCGGCATCTTCGACATTTTTTCGCACTTGATGGAACAGTATTTCGGCGGCGACGACGACTGCGTGAGCGACTACCTGCTCGAAGGCGACATGCTGGCTCTTATCTCGGCCAGCCGCAAGGCCTTCGTCAACCCGCAGGACTACGAGGCCCGAAGCAACATCATGTGGGCCGCCACGATGGGGTTGAACAAGATTCTGGCAGTGTCGAAAAAGCAGGACTGGGAGGTCCACCAGATAGAGCATCAAGTGGGCGCCTACTGCGACTGTCCGCACGGCATAGGCCTCGCCATAGTCTCCATACCTTACTACAAGCTGATTATGCCCTATGGGCTGCACCGCTTCGTGCGCTTCGCCAAGAACGTGTGGCATGTGGATACAGCTGGCAAAAGCGACGAGCAGGTGGCTACGGAAGGCATCGAGTGCCTCAGCCGTTTCATCGACGAACTGGGCATCCCGCGCCATCTCAGCGAAGTGGGCTGCACCGAGGAAATGCTACTGCCGATAGCCGAAAGTGTCAATAAGATAGGTGGCTACCACGTCCCCACAACCGATGAGGTGCTAGCCATTTTGAAAGAATGTTTTTGAGTGCTTGAATGATTGAATGTGTGAATGTGTGAATGCTTGAGTGTGTAAGTGGCTGCCGCGTCAGCACTAACGCAATTACACATTCAAGCAATCACACAATTCCCGACTACTTTCTTCCGAAATCCGCTGGGATTTCACCCCAGTTGTGGGTGTCCCACTTGCGGATTTCGGTGGTGTAGGTGTTGCTATTCAGCCACGCCTCTGCCCTCTCAACATATTGCCATAGGACCTCAGTACGTTCGTCACGCACCAGCTTCGACTTGCACTTTTTCTGCCTTACCCAGCTAATGGCGTTTACCGAGTCGCTATAGAGTATCTGGTTGAGGTTGTGCTTCTTCAGATACGAAAGGCCATGCACCAGCGCGAGGAACTCGCCTATGTTGTTGGTGCCGACGGGGTATTTGTAGTGGAACAGCTTGGTGCGCGAGGCAACATAGACGCCCTGATATTCCATCACGCCGGGGTTGCCGCTGCAGGCGGCATCGACGGCGATGCTGTCGAGAACCGGCGGCGGCACATTGGAAGGCTTGATGACGGTCATGCCAAGGTCGTCGGCGTTGTCCGGCTTGGCGATGGCTTCAGCATAGGGGTGCTTGAAAGCCTCTTCGGCCTCGGCGCGCGTCTTGTACGACTTATACTGAGCACCGGCAAAACCCTTCACTTGCGCCAGGCATGCCTCCCAGCTGTCGTAAACACCAGGATGATTGCCCTGCCAAACAACATAGAATTTCTGCTTCATAGCGTCAAAATCTGTCCAGAACGAGTCTTACGGAGAGGCCGAGATGGCGGTAGCGTGAAATATCGGCGGAGACCGCATCGTTTCCAATGCTCAAAACCCTTGCCGCATTGCCGTCGGCGGTGGCCGTCCAGTAGAATCCGTCCACGTTGACGGAGTTGACCTCCTGTCCGTTGCGCTCGCCGCAAGCCGGCAGGAACACAGCACCGCTTTCCTGCATAATCATCCACTGACGATAGGAATACCTGTTGGTGTTGTAGCCACGATGTGCGCGAGGGGTGAAGCAGGTGTCCATCGGAGGCGTCCACTGGTCGGGGATGAGCACCACGCCGCGGAACACTCCGTTGATGGTAGCCAATCCCCAGCGGTTTGCCCGAGCGGTGTTCTCGCCCACCAGATATTGCCATTCGGCGCTTGTCGGCACACGCCAGTAGCCGGAGCGGCTCTCATAATCCTGTATGTGGTTGGCGCGGCCCCAGTCGCCATAGGCGTACTGGCCGACTATACTATTGGCTGCATTGTCACCCACGATATAGTGCGAGTCGTCAACGTCAGTCGAGTAGGGCTGGATAGTCGCTGCTCCGTTGGGATAGCCGCTGGTGGCCCAGCCGAAGAGGTCTATCCAACGGTCGGTGGAGGAAGAGATGTACTGGTTGTCAAGCCCGCGGCAGCCCCACTGCGTGTCGGCGAAGCGCCAAGTGCCCGAGGAGGCTTGGTATTGCAGGTTGCCGCGCGAGAACTGCACCTGTTTGGAATCGCTGATCGAGAAATAGCTGCCGATGGCGCCGTAGTCGGTTACGTTGACGTCGGCCCCAGGTATGGGCTCCGCCTCGACGACGAAGATAGTGCATGTCGCGGTCTTGCCGTCGGCGTTGACCGTCACCGTGCAGGAGCCGATGGTCTTGGCGACCACGAGACCCTTGCTGTCGATGCTGGCCACCTCGGGATTGGAAGACGACCACGAGGTCTCGAACTCGGCGTCCTCGGGAGTCGCCATCACCGACATTTGGTAGGTTTCGCCGACAGCGATGGTCACGCCCTCGGAGGTGAAGGCAATGCTCCGCAGTTTCGAGCCACACGAGGCGGCAAGGAGAGCCAAAGCAACGATTAAAGACAGACGACAGATAGCTTTCATGGCTGTAGATTATTACATTGTACAATTTTAACGCCCTTTCGCCGTTTTTATTGTAATGAGCAGATTCGGTTTTTGGTTTATGAACGCCCGCCCGCAGGCGTTGCCGCAGAGTGTGATACCGGCAGTTGTGGCCATCTGCATAGCCTTTGCCTGCGGCGAAAGATGCAACTGGATATGTGCCGTCGTGGCACTGGTTGGCATCATCTGCGCACACTTATCCATCGACCTGCTGGACGACTATTTCGACTACCGCAACGCAGGGTTGGAGTCGCGTGAGAAACTGGCACGAGCCGGCATGAGAGCCAGGATAGGCAAGGCACAATATCTGGCCGACGGCCAAGCGACGCTGAGGCAGACCTTCACGGTGGCGGCACTGTTCGGTGCCGCTGCCTTAATATGCGGCGCCGTGGTGTTCTGCTTCCGTGGCTGGCCCATACTTTGGTTTGCGCTGGCAGGCGCGTTTCTGGGCTTCTTCTATTCGGCGCCGCCGTTCAAACTATGCTATCATGGGCTGGGCGAACTGCTAACAGGCTTGATGTTCGGGCCTCTGCTGATGCCCGGCATGTGCTACGCCGTCTGCGGCGAGCTGCCACAGGCCATCTGGTGGGTTTCGGCGGCCATAGGGCTGCTGGTAGTGAACATACTCTACACCCACTCCATCATGGATCGCGAGCCCGACATCAGCGTAGGCAAGACGACCCTCGCCGTGCTGCTCTCGCCCGAGGGAACGTCGCACAGAATACTGCTCCTGACGTTCTCGTGCCTGTTCACATTCGTTCCTTACCTGCTGATAGCGGCTGCCGTCCTTCTCTCGTCGCTCAGCATCTGGTCGCTCCTAGTATTCGTCACCTTCCCGATGGCTGTCGCCCTGTCAAAACTTATCTACGACTACCTCTACCACCCCGAGCGAGAAGCGAAACGCCGCCGGTGGATGGGACCAATGTCGCAGTGGAAGGAGATTCAGGAAGCCGGAATCGAGTGGTTCATGATACGCTGGTATCTGGCCCGCAACCTGATAAGCTTCTTTGCATTGATTATAGCCGTAAGCATGTTTCTTTGAATTATTAGTGAATAGTGAATGGTGATTAGACAAATGATATTCTGTGAATTGTGATTAGACAATATAACCCGTTACCTTTTAAACTTTTCAACTTTTAAGCGAAGCGAACCTTTTAAACTTTTACCCTCGTGAAAAACATCCGTAACTTCTGCATCATCGCGCATATCGACCACGGCAAGAGCACGCTTGCCGACCGACTTCTTGAATATACCAACACCATCTCGCAACGCGACATGCAGGCGCAAGTGCTCGACGACATGGACCTCGAGAAAGAGCGCGGCATAACCATCAAGAGCCACGCCATACAGATGAACTACAGGCGTCCGGCGTCTGGCGACCATCAGTCGGAGGAGTTTATACTCAACCTCATCGACACGCCGGGTCATGTCGATTTCTCTTACGAGGTGTCGCGCTCCATCGCCGCATGCGAAGGCGCACTCCTCGTTGTTGACGCCACTCAGGGCATACAGGCTCAAACCATCTCCAACCTATACCTCGCACTCGAAAACGACCTGGAGATAATTCCCGTGATGAACAAGATCGACCTCGACAGCGCGATGCCCGAAGAGGTGGCCGACGAAATCATTGACCTGCTGGGATGCCCGCGCGAGGACATACTCTCATGCAGCGCCAAGACAGGCGAAGGAGTTCCTGAGATACTGGAGGCTATCGTGAACCGAGTGCCGGCGCCCAAAGGCGACGACAGCGCACCGCTGCAGGCTCTAGTGTTCGACTCTGTCTTCAACCCGTTCCGCGGCATCATCTCCTATTTCCGCATCATGAACGGCACCATACGCACCAACGACTGGGTGAAGTTCGTAAGCACCGAAAAAGACTACCACGCCGACGAGATAGGTGTGCTGAAACTCAACATGGAGCCGCGCAAGGAGCTGAAAGCCGGCGATGTGGGCTATATCATCAGCGGCATCAAGACCTCACGTGAGGTGCGGGTGGGCGACACGATAACACATGTAGAGAAGCCGTGCGACAAGGCAATCGAAGGCTTCGAGTCGGTCAAGCCTATGGTCTTTGCTGGAGTATATCCCGTCGATACCGACGACTACGAGGAGCTGCGTGCCAGCATCGAGAAGCTGCAGCTCAACGACGCCTCTCTCACTTTCGAGCCCGAGAGCTCGCTGGCACTGGGATTCGGCTTCCGCTGCGGATTCCTCGGTCTGCTGCACATGGAAATCATACAGGAACGCCTCGAACGCGAGTTCAACATGGACGTCATCACCACGGTGCCTAACGTGCAGTATAAGGTGAAGCTCACCAACGGCGAGGAGATAGACGTTTACAACCCGTCGGGCATGCCCGAGCCGAACAACATATCCGAGGTGTATGAGCCTTACATCCACGCTCAAATCATCACCAAAGCCGACTACATCGGGCCTGTGATAAAACTCTGCATGGACAAGCGCGGAATCCTGAAAAACCAGAACTACCTCACCACCGACCGCATCGAGATTACCTTCGACCTGCCGCTGGGCGAGGTGGTGTTCGACTTCTACGACAAGCTCAAGTCCATTTCCAAAGGCTACGCCTCGTTCGACTACTACCTCAACGGCTACAAGCCCTCCAAGCTGGTGAAACTGGAGATACTGCTCAACGGCGACCCCGTGGACGCACTTTCGACGCTGACCTATGTGGATAACGCCTACGGCATAGGCCGCCGCATGTGCGAGAAGCTGAAAGACCTGATACCGCGTCAGCAGTTCGACGTAGCGATACAGGCGGCGATAGGAAGCAAGATCATAGCGAGGGAGACGGTACGTCAGGTGCGCAAGGATGTGACAGCCAAGTGCTACGGAGGCGACATCACCCGTAAGCGCAAGCTGCTCGAAAAGCAGAAAGAAGGCAAGAAGCGAATGCGTCAGGTAGGCAACGTAGAGGTACCCCAAAGCGCCTTCCTAGCCGTACTGAAACTCGACTAAAATCGCATTTCAGTCAACTAACCCCAACCTCCGCTACCATCCAAAACCTACGGATTCGTTTCAGCGACTTTGCAGCGGCTTTGCAGTGACTTTGCAGCGGCTTTGCAGTGACTTTGCAGCGGCTTTGAGTTCTCCTGTATCCACATAGGAGGAGATACTCTTTTCGACTAATTATAAAAAGTTAGTATCTTTGTAGTCCCCATGGAGTGTGGGGAAACGTTGAAGTATCATACTATGGAATTCAAAATCAATACTATAGAAGAAGCCCTTGAAGATTTCAGAGAGGGCAAATTTGTCATCGTGGTGGATGACGAAGACCGTGAAAACGAGGGCGATTTCATAATTGCCGCAGAGAAGATAACGCCGGAGGCAGTGAACTTCATGCTGCGCTACGGGCGCGGCGTACTGTGCTCGCCAGTGACAGAGGACCGCTGCCACGAGCTGAACCTGGACATGCAGGTGCACGACAACACGTCGCTGCTGGGCACACCGTTCACGACGACGGTGGATTTGCTCGGAAACGGATGCACAACGGGCGTGTCGATGCACGACAGGGCTATGACTATCAAGGCGCTGGCAGACCCGAACACGAAGCCGTCAGACCTTGGGCGGCCGGGACACATAAACCCGCTGAGGGCTAGGAACGGCGGCGTGCTGGTAAGGGCCGGCCACACGGAGGCCTCGATTGACCTGGCGCGGCTTGCAGGCTTGTATCCCGCCTGCGCATTGATTGAAATCATCAACGAGGACGGTACGATGGCGCGTATGCCGCAACTGGTGAAGGTGGCCGAGCAGTTCGGCATGAAACTCATCACTATCAAGGACTTGATAGCCTACAGAGTGGCGCACGAGACGCTTATACGCAAGGAGGAAGAGGTGTCGCTGCCGACGAAATGGGGCGACTTTAAGCTGATGGCCTACACGCAACTGGACAACGGCGCGACGCACATGGTGCTGAAGAAGGGCGAATGGAACGATGACGAGCCGGTGCTGGTGAGGGTACACTCGAGCTGTGCGACGGGCGACATATTCGGCAGCTGCAAATGCGACTGCGGCGACCAGCTGCACCGCGCCATGGAGCTGATTGACAAGGAAGGGAAAGGCCTTGTGGTGTATATGAGCCAGGAAGGCAGAGGCATAGGCCTGGTGAACAAGCTGAAGGCGTACCACCTGCAGGAGCAAGGGTTGGACACCGTGGACGCCAACCTGAGACTGGGATTCAAGGCCGACGAGAGGGACTACGGCATCGGGGCACAGATACTGCGCGACCTGAACGTCAAGAAGATGCGACTGATAACCAACAACCCAGTCAAACGCAGCGGCCTTGAAGGTTACGGTTTGCAAATAGTCGAGACCGTGCCAATAGTGATCAAACCCAACGAGCACAACCAACGCTACCTGAAAACCAAGCAGGACCGCATGGGACATTCGCTGAACCTGGGCTGATTTTCAGCGGCGCCAGAGTTGGATTTTATTTAGAAATTACAATAAATAAAAAATTATTCGTATATTTGCAGTGCCTAATGCACCTAAAACGAGTGGTCTATGTCTGAGGTTGAAGACTTGTTGGCAAGGATTGAAGAGCGTGTGAGTCAGCTCGTTGCAGAGAATCAAGAACTGCGCGACAGGATAAGCCTCCTCGGAAAAGACCAGGACGCACTGCAAGAGGCGATAAAAGATAAAGATATATTAATTAACAATTTAACAGAACAAAACAAAATACTTAAACTAGGAAACGCACTTGCTCAAAAGGGTGATTCTACAGAAATAAAGTTGAGAATCAATCAACTCATAAAGGACATCGACAAAAGTCTCTCGTTAATGACAAAGCTATAATCGGGCAACGATGGAGGATATACCTGTCACAGTGAACATCTTGGACAGAAACTACAAGATGAGGGTGAGGCCCGAAGACCAGAGTTATTTGATGGCCGCCGCCGAAAGCATCAACGCACAAGTAGCAGCATACAAGAAAAACTACTCCTATAACGACTATCAGGACCTTTTGGCCATGGTTGCCATAACCAAGACGACTCAACTGAACAGATTGCAGAACCAGACAGACACGGAACAAACGTCCATACGCGAGAAGCTCGAATCAATAGAGCGGATCCTTGTGTCGAAAGACGAAAGCGAAGAAACGCAATCGACAGTCAATTAGCGACAAACCTTTCTGCATCAAACCCGAAACAGTTTGTAAACTCAACATTACTTACAAACCGAGTAAGCTCAGGGGTGGGTAGATTGTATAATTGATACACCCGGCACTCAAATCCTAATTATTTTGGAGTTTTCTAAACTCTCGGAGGGTTTTGATGCAGATTTTTTTAGAAGGCCTTTTCGCCAGCGAGACCGTTTCCAACCAAAAAACACTTTAACACTATGATTTGGATAGGAATCGTTATCGGACTCGTTGCGGGCGGCGGCATAGCAGTATGGCTGTCAACCACCGTCATGCGCAACAAACTCATGGCCAAGAGCCAGCAGGTACTGAAAGACGCCGAAGAAAAGGCGAAATGATTAAGAAGGAGAAAAACCTTCAGGCAAAGGAGAAGTTCCTGCAAATGAAATCGGAACACGAAAAGCAATGCAGCGAGCGCAACAACAAGCTCCAGCAGGTGGAACAGAAACTGAAACAGCGCGAACAGGTGCTGACGCAGAAAGTTGAAGAACTGCAAAAGAAAAGCAACGAACTGAAAGGCGTGAGCGACAATCTGAACAACCAGATTGCAGTGCTGAACAAGCGCCAGGAAGAGGTGGAGAAGGTCTATCGCGAGAGCGTCGAGAAACTTGAGCACATCGCCGGCCTAAGCGCCGAAGAGGCCAAGTCGCAGCTTATCGAGACCATGAAGGACGAGGCACGCGCCGAAGCAGCCAACTCGATAATCGACATCGTGGAGGAGGCCAAGATGACCGCCAACGAGCAGGCCAAGAAGATTGTCATTCAGTCGATACAGCGCACCGCCACCGAGCATGCCGTGGAGAACACGGTGAGCGTGTTCAACCTCGAAAACGAGGAGGTGAAGGGCCGCATCATCGGACGCGAAGGCCGCAACATACGCACCTTCGAGTCGCTGACCGGCATCGAGGTCATAATCGACGATTCGCCCGACGCCATCATACTTTCAGGCTTCGACCCCGTGCGCCGCGAGATTGCACGTCTGGCCCTGCACAAACTGGTCACCGACGGACGCATACACCCCGCACGTATCGAGGAGGTGGTGGCCAAGACTCGCCGTCAGGTGGAGCAGGAAATCAACGAGGTGGGCAAACGCACCTGCATAGACCTCGGCATACTGAACATGAACCACGAGCTGATGCGCATGATAGGCCGCATGAAATACCGTTCGTCGTATGGCCAAAACCTGCTGCAACACTCGCGCGAGGTGGCCAACCTTGCCGCCACGATGGCTTCGGAGCTCGGACTGAACCCGAAACTCGCCAAGAGAGCCGGCTTGCTGCACGACATCGGAAAGGTGCCCGAGAACGAGCCCGACCTGCCGCACGCAATACTCGGCATGCAGCTGGCTGAGAAATACAAAGAGCATCCCGATGTGTGCAACGCCATCGGAGCACACCACGACGAGACGGAGATGAACAACCTCATATCGCCCATCATACAGGTGTGCGACGCTATAAGCGGTGCCCGTCCGGGAGCTCGCCGCGAGGTGGTGGAGGCTTACATCAACCGCCTGAACAAGTTGGAGTCGATGGCCATGACCTATCCGGGCGTTGTGAAGACCTACGCCATACAGGCAGGCCGCGAGCTGCGCGTGATAGTGGGAGCCGACAAACTGAGCGACACCGAGGCAAACAAACTCAGCTACGACCTCTCGAAACAGATACAGAGCGAGATGACCTATCCCGGCCAGATAAAGGTCACCGTCATCCGCGAAACCCGCTCCATAAACTACGCAAAATAGTATGCTGGAACTGCTCTATATCCACTGGAACGCAGACCCCGTGATGTTCCACATCGGCCAATTCGGCCTGCGGTGGTACTCCTTCGGGTTTCTCTTCGCCTTCGTGTTCGGGTACTTGATTCTCACACGTATGTTCAAACGGGAGAATGTGGACACGCAACACGCCGACTCGCTGGTGGTGTATATGTTTCTGGCGGTGCTGATAGGCGCAAGGCTGGGACACTGTCTGTTCTACGAACCCTCATATTACCTAACCGCCGAACATTGGTGGGAGATGATTATACCCATCTCCGACGGCCAGTTTACCGGATTCCAGGGGCTGGCAAGCCACGGAGCCGCCTGCGGCATACTCATCGCGCTGTGGCTTTTCTACAAACGCCAGCACATAAACACATGGTGGGTGCTAGACCGCATCTGCATCATTGTCGCCCTCGGTGGAGCCTTCGTCAGAATGGGCAACTTCATGAACTCCGAGATATGGGGATATGAGACAACCCTGCCGTGGGGCGTAATCTTTGAGCGCGACCACTCGGCAGGCCCGAATCCACGCCATCCCACACAACTCTACGAGTCGATAAGCTACCTTCTGATTTTTGCCGTGAGCATAGTCGTTTATGTGAAGAAAAACGGAAAACTCCACAACGGACGCCTCTTCGGCGGGTGGCTTGTGGCGCTCTTCATGGCTCGCATACTACTGGAGTTCACCAAAGTGCGCAGCGTCGATTTAGGCCATAGTTTCTTCAGCATGGGCCAGTGGCTGAGTGTGCCGTTTGTGCTGCTCGGTCTGACACTTGTGGTGCTTTCACACAAAGGAGTCCTGCAGGAAGGCATCTATACCAAAGGCTATGTGGCACCGAAAAAGAAGGAAAAGAAAAAATAGCGGCAAGCAGGCAGCGGTCGGTCACCTTTTAACCCTTTAAACATTCAAACCTTTTCAACATAAACCCTTTTTATATGAAACAGCTTATTCTTGTCCGTCACGGCGAAAGCGCCTGGAACAAACTCAATCTTTTCACTGGCTGGACCGATGTTGACCTCACCGAGTTCGGCTGTCATGAAGCATACGAGGCCGGCCTTCTTTTGAAAAAAGAGGGGTTCGCACCCGAGATTTGCTTCACTTCGTATCTGAAACGTGCGGTGAAGACCCTCAACCAGATACTCGACGCAATGGATATGGACTACCTGCCCGTGGAGAAAAGCTGGCGCCTGAACGAGAAGAGCTATGGTGCGATACAGGGACTGAACAAGGCCGACACCGCAGCCAAATATGGCGACGACCAGGTGAAACTGTGGCGCCGCAGTTTCGACGTGCAGCCTCCGAAACTGGAAATGGATGACCCGCGCAGCCCTCGTCGCGACCCGCGCTACAACGAGCTCTCGGATGCCGAAATCCCTCTGACCGAGGCACTGAAAGACACCATCGCACGTCTTATGCCCTACTACCAAGGCACCATACTGAAAGCTTTTGAGAAACACAACCAGGTGCTGGTGGTGGCCCACGGCAACAGCCTGCGCGGCATAGTGAAAGAGCTGAAAGGCATGAGCAATGACGAGATCATTGCGTTCAACCTGCCAACCGCTGTGCCCTACGTGTTTGAGTTTGACGACAACATGAAACTGCAGAACGACCGTTTTCTCGGCGACCCCGAAGTGATAGCGGCGAAGATGCAGAGCGTTGCAAATCAAGCCAAAAAGAAATAAGTCTTAAAATAAATTTTGCTGTTTCGAGGAAAGTTTGTACTTTTGCAGCCGATTTCGCACACGGGGCATTGAGTTCTCAGCCTCAAGAAATCGAAACAGCTACGGAGAGGTGGGTGAGTGGCTGAAACCAACAGTTTGCTAAACTGTCGTACTCGATTAGGGTACCGGGGGTTCGAATCCCCCCTTCTCCGCAAAAAGATAAAAGGCTTGAAGAAAGCCTTTTATTTTATGGAAAGAGTTCTTTCACAACTAACGCTCGGGATATAGTACAGTTGGTTAGTATGCATGCTTTGGGAGCATGAGGTCGCCCGTTCGAGTCGGGCTATCCCGACAAGTAAACAAGCAAGGCCCCGTAGCTCAGCTGGATAGAGCAACTGCCTTCTAAGCAGTAGGTCCTGCGTTCGAATCGCAGCAGGGTCACATTCTAAAGAGCCGTTATCGGGTACGATACCGGCTCTTTTTCATTAGGGAAATAATCAAAAAACAATAATTATGGATCTTATACCAAGCTTTCAAGTTGACCACACCAATCTAGAACCCGGCATCTATGTCTCCCGCACTGATATTCAGGGAAACGTCAAGATTATAACCTTTGACTTAAGGATGACCGCGCCAAACAGAGAGCCTGCCATAAACATTGCAGCGATGCACACTCTCGAACATCTGATTGCAACATACCTCAGAAACCGCGAGGGGTTTAAGGATACCATGATTTACTTTGGCCCGATGGGATGCCTTACGGGCTCCTATCTGATTGTGTCCGAGGGCAAAGACGACAACCGCTATACCCCTGAGACTTTAAAAGACATAGTCATTGACGCACTGAAATTTGTGGAGGATTACGAAGGGGAAGTACCCGGAACCACACCGCAGACATGCGGCAACTACCTGATGCACGACCTGCCCATGGCTAAATACGAAGCAACCCGCTATCGTAAAAGACTACAAGAACATTTTGTCTCGGAATATCCCAAAGCGGCAAGACCCGTAAGCAAAGAGGGTATTGTTTTCCACGATGCATAATTCCGAAAGTCCGTTTAGAGCATAATCCTTCAAACGCCGGAAACAACCAACAGGTGGCCATACATTATATACCCAACCCCAAATACGCCGACACTATATGTGCATTCAGTACTGAGTGTTCAAAATATCTGAACACCGAAGACAGCTATGTATCGACAGGTTGGACACTTTGGCAAATCGTCAACGGAGAGATAGAATACAGCGTTGACGACAGTATGCGACACGGCTATGCTCATCACATACTGCTTTTTGCGCCACAGGACAAAATAAGGATTCATTACTTTTCAGAAAACCTGAATGTGTCGGTACTATGTGTTGAGGAGTCGCTGATGAGTAGCGCTCTGAGAACCAACACCTCGAAACAAAAACTGCTGACCCTGCCTATTTTGCTGAAACAGAGCGACGGGATTGAGATGCACCACGCCGAGTTAAGCGAGAAAGCGCGCACAGAACTGCACAACATCTTCAGCATGCTCATAGGCCGCGTGCCACCCGCCACATCTTTGGAATCCATCGAACTGGCAATGCCATTGGTTGAGGCAATGGTATTGCTTGTGTTCGAAACAATCGGAGTGTCGCACAACACCATTCGCCCCGAGTCGCGTATGGAGAAGATTACCACCGACTTCATGGTCTCGCTGCCAATCAATTATCTGGAGCACCAAGATGTGGGATTTTACGCAGCACAAGCCTGCGTGTCTGTGAAATATTTCACAGCGGTGATAAAAAAGATGACCGCCGCCACTCCTGTCGAATGGATTAACCGTATGATTACAACCAAGGCACGCGAACTGCTGTGGCTTACCGACAAAACCGTGAACAGCATTTCAGACGAACTGAAGTTCTCCTCTCCGTCGGTATTTATCCGTTTTTTTCACCGACGCACCGGCTGCACGCCTGAGCGTTACAAATCCTTGCAAAAACAGAAACACAGACTGTAGCGGACATCATGTCAATATGTTCAATAAAATAAGTATCTTTGTACCCCATAAATTTCGATATATGAAAAACACAATCCATTCTTTCAAACCTACATTTTTCAGTTTGACACTGGCCCTGTTCCTCCCGCTTTTCGCCATAGCCGACGAGGGCATGTGGATACCCATGCTGCTCTCGAAGAACGAGGCGGCCATGCAGAAAGCCGGCATGCATATCTCGGCAAAGGACATCTACGACATCAACAACGCCTGTCTGAAAGACGCCGTAGTGCTCTTCGGCTCAGGCTGTACGGGCGAATATGTCTCAGACCAGGGACTGCTGCTCACCAACCACCACTGTGGCTATTCATTCATAGTTCGCCACAGTACAGTGGCCAACGACTACCTGACTCACGGTTTCTGGGCCGCCAGCCGCGAACAGGAGCTGCCGTGTCCGGGTCTTACGGTCACTCGTCTGGTGAGGATGGACGATGTCACAGAGCAGGTGTTGAAAGGGGTGGGCAAAGATGATGACGAGGCTACCCGCAGCAACAAGATTGAGGAGAACATCTCCAACATAATCAAAGAGAGGACTGCAGGCACCCACTACAAGGCCGTAATCAAGCCGTTCTACTACGGCAACCAGTATTTCATCTATATCAACGAGGTGTTCACCGATGTGCGTCTGGTAGGTGCTCCTCCGTCGAATATCGGCAAGTTCGGCGGCGACACGGACAACTGGATGTGGCCCCGCCACACAGGCGACTTCTCGATGTTCCGCGTCTATGCCGACAAGGATGGCAAGCCGGCGGATTTTAGCAAGGACAACGTCCCATACCGTCCGCTCAAGCACATGACCATCTCGCTCAAGGGTGTGGACGAGGACGACTTCACCTTCGTCTTCGGCTATCCAGGCACCACTAAACGCTACGTCACCCACGATGAGGTTGACCTGGCCGCCAACGGAACCAACCCGATACGCATAGGTCTTCGCGACATACGGCTGAAACACTATAAAAGCGCCATGGAGCAATCGACCAAGCAGCGGCTTCGCTATGCCTCGAAGGTGGCATCGATAGCCAACGGTTGGAAGAAGTGGCAAGGCGAAAGCCTCGGTATCGAACGACTGGAAGGTGTAGCTCAGAAGAAAGAGCAGGAGCGGCAGTTCCGTCAGTGGGCCAGTGACAAGCCTGAATATGCAAAGGTGCTGGACGAGCTGGAGAAGAACTATGACAAACTACGCCCCGTAGAAACAGAATGGACCTACTTCAACGAAGGCATAATGGCCTCCGACTTCATGAACCGCACATACAAACTGTGGAAGGTGCTGCGCGACACCCAGTTCGACGACTCCATCGCTCACGAGCAGTGTGAAAGTCTCATCGCCGAAAACGAACGCTTCTTCGACGACTTCGCCATGCACTCCCCTACCGACCGCGCCATCTTTGTCGAGACGGCACTTTACGTATGGAAAGCCGGACAGCTCTCCTTCCTCGACAAGAAATACCACAGTGAGGCCGAAGTACGCAAATTCTTCGAAGGGCTCTACGACAACTCCATACTCAACAACAAGGACAAATATAATAAGTTCCTCCGCTCATACCGCGTAAAAAACTACACCAAGGTTGTATCGGGAGGCGTGCCGGCCGTCGATTTCTTCAACGTAGCATACTCCCATGCCTACACCGCCGAAAAGCGGGACATCCACACTTCTGCCCGCAACAACATCAACCGCCTGATGCGCACCTATATCAAGGGGCAGATGGCGATGTTTCCAGACAGCAACTTCTTCCCCGACGCCAACCTGACTCTGCGTGTGACCTACGGACACGTGAAAGGATTCGAACCTGTGGACGGCGTCTATTACAAGCCCTACACCACCCTCGACGGAATCATACAGAAAGAGAACCCCAACATCTACGACTACGTGGTGGAGCCTCGCCTGAAAGAGCTCTACCGCAGCAAAGACTATGGTCGATATGCCAACGCTAAAGGCGAGATGCCTGTGGCGTTCATCGCAACCAACCACACCACTGGCGGCAACTCGGGAAGCCCCGTACTCAACGCCGACGGACAACTCATAGGCATCAACTTCGACCGCTGCTGGGAGGGAACGATGAGCGACCTGCTATTCGACCCCAACTACTGCCGCAACATCTCGCTTGACATACGCTACTGCCTATTTGTCATCGACAAATTCGCCGGTGCCAAACATCTGGTGGACGAAATGACGATAGTGCAGTAATACAACCACTCCAACCAAAAACTTGACACATATAGCTGAAATCTCAAAACTATTTAGTATCTTTGCCTCCGTGAAGCAGAATTTGAGATACAACCTATACTTCTCTCTCTCAAACCTTTTTCTGAACATCAAGAAAAGGGACATTTTCCTTTGCTAGTTTCTATGGCTCACACTTGCAGCCACCGTTTCCCCTATACTCCCATAGGCGGTTTGGTTGCTTATTTATTGATTAATTATTAATTACTTAAAACATAAAACTATGGAACTACCATTTGCAGAAGCTTGGAAAATCAAGATGGTTGAACCCATTAAGAAATCCACACGTGAACAACGCGAAAAATGGCTCCTCGAAGCCCACAACAACATCTTCATGCTGAAGAGCGACTACGTTTACATCGACCTGCTGACCGACTCTGGCACTGGTGCCATGAGTGACCGTCAGTGGAGCGCCATGATGATGGGCGACGAGAGCTACGGCGGCGCACGCTCGTTCTACCACATGAAGGACACCATCACCGATATCACCGGCTTTGAGTATGTCATCCCCACCCACCAAGGCCGTGCTGCCGAGAACGTGATGTTCAGCTATCTGGTAAAGCCCGGCATGGTAATCC
>JAFZTV010000088.1 GCA_017618625.1 Bacteroidales bacterium
AGGTGCTTCTCACCGAGATGCGCCGTGTCGATCAGCACGGTTTCCTCCAGGCCGAACTCGACCGCCAGAAAGAGGAGCTCCTGAGCCGCTACAAGAAGATGGCTAAAGAGGAGAACAAGACCCAGAGCGTCAGCTTCGCTCAGGAATACACCAACAACTTCCTCGAGAACGAGGTTATCCCCGGCATACGTCAGGAATACCGCTACGCCAACGAGTTTGTGCCTGAAATCACCCTCGACGAGGTGAACGCTATGGTGAAGGGTTGGATTACCGACGAGAACTTCGTCCTCTGGCTCACCGCCAACAGCAAGGTGAAGGTTCCCAGCGAGAAGGATGCCCTGAAACTCTACAAGAAGGCTATGAGCGCCAAGACCACTCCGTGGGTTGACAACTTCAAGGACGAGCCTCTCTTCAGCAAGAATCTCCCCGCCGTCACCCCCAAAGTGACCAAAGAGAACAAGGCTCTCGACTATAAGGAATACACCTGTCCCAACGGCATCCGCTTCATCGTGAAGAAGACCGACTACAAAGCCGACGAAATCCGCATGAGCTCGTTCGCAAAGGGTGGTGCCTCCATCTATGAGGACAACGAGGCCTATATGGCTCAGACAGCCGCACAGCTGATTGACGACGCCGGTATCGCTCAGTTCAACAGCAGCCAGCTGACCAAGAAACTCAAAGGTATGAACCTGAGCATCAGCCCCAACATCGGCGGCGAGACCCAGGGCTTCAGCGGCAACTGCTCGCCGAAAGACCTCGAGACCATGCTCCAGCTCCTCTATCTCTATTATGACGCTCCGCGCAAAGACCAGGAGTCATTCGACAAGAACATCGACGCTCTGCGCAGCCAGATTAAGTTCATGGGCGAGAACCCGCAGTTCGTATTCATCAAGAAATACATCGAGACCGTCTATCCGGACAACAAGCGTCTTGTGATCCTCCCCACCGAGCAGCACATCAACAGCTTGAAACTCGACCGCACCTACGAAATCTTCAAAGAGCGCTTCAACGACGCCAGCAACCAGACCTTCTTCTTCGTCGGTAACATCAGCGACAAAGACATCGAGCTCATCGCCAAGTATGTTGGCAACCTGCCTTGCACCGGCAAGCAGAAAGGTGAGACCTGGAAAGATCGCGACCCGAAATTTGTCAGCGGCACTCCGCGCGCTACTGCCTACAAGGGCACCGACAACCAGGGTATGCTGATGATTTACGGTGAGACCCAGGGATTCGTGAACACCAAGAAAAACAAGGTCATCATCAACCAGCTGAGCGACGCTATGGAAATCACCGCCCTCGAAATCATCCGCGAGAAGATGGGTGGCACCTACAGCCCCAGCGTGAACGTGAGCTACGATGTTGACGGTGACGGCAAGGGCACCAAGGTTTCTTGGATGTTCTACATCGCCTGCGACCCCGATAACGTTGCCAACGTTGAGAAAGCCGCCATCGAGATCCTCAACCAGTACATCAACGAAGGCCCCAGCGCCGAGACTCTCGGAAAGGTTCAGGAGCAGCAGATCATCAACCGCGAGAACGCTCGTCAGGAGAACAGTTTCTGGATTGGTCAGATCGAAGGCAGCTATCAGTATAACGAGGACCGCGACGACCTCGACAAATATCCCGAGCTCGTGAAATCGGTCACAGCTAAGGAAATTCAGGATGCCGCCGCCAAGTTCATCAATATGAAGAACTACGCCGTCATCATGCTGATGCCTGAAGATAAGAAATAATCAGCAGTTTTTTGTTAGTGAAATAAAAGAAGGACTCCCGATTGGGAGTCCTTCTTTTTTGTGTCTTATGAAACCTTAAGTATTGCTAACCGCTGATCGCAAATCACCAGTCACTGACCGCTGACCGCTAATCACTTCTTCACACACAGCATCAATCCGTCTCTTACTGGTAGCAGGAGGTTTAGCACTTGTTCGTCGCTTGTCACAATGTCGTTGAGTTCTCGGATGGCTTCTGTTTCGGGGTCGTGGCGGTCGGAGGTTACGTTTCCGTACCATAGCACGTTGTCAAAGATGAGTAGCGCACCAGCGGCAAGCTTGGGCAGCAACATTCTGTAGTAGTCGATATACGACTGTTTGTCGGCATCGACGAATGCTAGCTCTATGCCGTCGGGTAGGGTAGGGGTGACCGCTTTGGCGTCGCCGATATGCAGGCATACGCGCTCGGTGACACCCGCTTTGGCGATGTTCTCGCGCAGGGGTTTCTCAAACTCTTCGTTGCCCTCTACCGCGTGGAGGGTTCCGCCTTCAGCGAGACCTCGTGCGAGACAGATGGTGCTATATCCCATAAACGAGCCGATTTCGACAGCGAGGCTGGGCCGCTTGAGTGTCGAAAGCAGCTGCAGCAACGTCCCTTGGTAAGGTGTTGATGACTGGTGTGGTGTAGCCGTATGGAGCCAGATGCTGCGGTAGATGCCATAAAGCACCTCGTCGGGTTGAGAGGTGTGGCTTTCGGCGTATGTCAAATCCTGTTCGATAGCTTATAGGTTGCGGAGTATTTCCTCGAGTTCCACTTCGTCTTTGATGAGCACGTCGCGTGCCTTGCTGCCCTTGTAGGGGCCCACGATACCTGCGGCTTCAAGCTGGTCGATGATGCGGCCTGCACGGTTGTAGCCGAGTTGCAACTTGCGTTGCAGCAGCGAGGTGGAGCCGAACTGGCTGGCCACCACCAATCGGGCGGCATCGTTGAAGAACTCGTCCTTCTGCTTGGGGTCGAAGTCCTTGGTGGGCTCGTCGTTCTCGTCGAGATATTCCGGCAACATGAAGATATTTGATTCGGAGTAGCCGCGTTGGTCGCCGATGAAATGCGTCAGCTTCTCGATTTCGGGAGTGTCGATAAGGGCGCACTGCAGACGTATCATGTCCTTTCCTGCAAGCGAGATAAGCATGTCGCCTCGTCCTATCAGCTGTTGAGCTCCGCCGGTATCGAGGATGGTCTTCGAGTCGATGCCCGAGGTGACGCGGAAGGCTGCGCGGGCGGGGAAGTTGGCTTTGATGGTTCCGGTGATGATGTTTGTGGTGGGACGCTGGGTTGCGATGATAAGGTGTATGCCTACGGCGCGAGCCAGCTGGGCGATACGTGCTATGGGGAGTTCCACCTCCTTGCCTGCCGTCATGATGAGGTCGCCGAACTCGTCGATGATGACGACGATATATGGCAGGTAGCGGTGGCCGTGTTCAGGGTTGAGGCGGCGGTGGATGAACTTGTCGTTGTATTCGGTTATCTTGCGCACTCCCGCCTGTTTCAACAGGTCGTAGCGGGTGTCCATCTCGATGCAGAGCGAGTTGAGGGTGCGCACCACCTTCTTGGTGTCGGTGATGACGGCCTCCTCCTCGTCGGGCATCTTGGCAAGGTAGTGACGCTCGATGGCTGAGTAGAGCGAGAACTCCACTTTCTTCGGGTCAACGAGCACCAGCTTCAGCTCCGACGGGTGCTTTTTGTAGAGCAGCGATGCGAGTACGGCGTTGAGACCTACCGACTTACCTGTACCGGTGGCACCCGCCATAAGCAGGTGGGGCATCTTGGCGAGGTCGGCTACAAGAACGTCGTTGCTGATGGTCTTGCCGAAGGCTATGGGTAGCTCCATCTTGGCGTTCTTGAAGGCGTCGCTCTCCAGCATGGTCTTCATCGCCACAATCTGCGGCTTGGCGTTAGGCACTTCGATGCCGATGTTGCTTTCGCCCGGGATTGGAGCGATGATACGTATGCCGAGTGCGGCGAGCGAGAGAGCAATGTCGTCTTCGAGGTTCTTGATTTTGCTGATGCGCACTCCCGGAGCCGGCTTTATCTTATATAAAGTGACAGTGGGGCCGGGCGTGGCGGTAATTTCTGTAATCTCGATGCCATAGTCGCGCAATGTCTGCACGATACGGTCTTTGTTGGCTATGAGCTCTTCCTTGGTGACTTTGACATTGGCGGTCTCCCAGTCTTCGAGGATGTCGGTGGAGGGCATGATGAAATCTCCAAGGTCGAGATGCGGGTCGTAGAGGTCGTTGACACCGAAGTGACGTGAGTAGTCGGAGTCGTCTTCGGTGTTGTCGGCTTCGTCGGATATGTCCGACTCGTCCGACGTGTCTGACTGGTCGGACAGCCCCTCGCCTTCTGTCATATTTATTTTGAAGTCAATGTCGTCGTCTTCGTGTTGTGCGGGAGTCTCCTGTGGATTGAGCGTCTCTGTGAGGTCAACCACTTCTGGTACTGTTTCGGGTTCGGGCTTCTCCTCGGGTTGGTTCACCTGTTCCAAAAAGTCCTCAAAAGAGTCCTTCTTAGGAGAGTCGGACTTGTCCGACGAGTCTGACTTGTCTGACAAATCCGCCAGTTGGGCTTGCTGTTCGGCTTTCAGACGTGCTTTCTCGGCGCGTTCGGCGCGGAGCTGTTCGCGGCGTTTGGCCCACTCGGCGAAACGCTGCTGCCATTTCTCCTTGTTGATGTGTATGCGCACCTTGTGGACGAATATCAGCACGGCGGTAGCTGAGAAAAGCAGTATGATGAAGGTGAACCAGGAGATGAGGTTATAGAGGCCGCCGGAGATGCTGTAGCCCATGTTTCCGGCGTAGGATTCGAGGCTTGAGGTTGAGTCGGGGTCCCAGTTGTTGTTTACCCAGTGTCCGGCTATGTAACCGAAAAGGGTGGCCACCCACACCATCCAGAAGAGTGTTACCCACACGATGGTGGCGAGGCGTGTCTTACGACCCCATAGACGGATGCCTAAAAGAAAGAGTATGAGAAGCAGGCCGAAGGCTCCGATGCCGAAGCTCTTGGCTGTGAGTTGAAGTGCAAACCAGCCGCCGACCACACCCATCCAGTTGTCACCGGGGTTCTCGATATGAGCCCCTTTGGCATAGAAGGAGAGGATGGCGATGAAAAGAAATATGGCGAAGAGTATGAGTAGGGCGCCGCAGAGGCGTGCGAAACTTTTGCTGCGGATGAACTCTTTGAATTTTGCTGCGTTGCTTTTGCCTGTGGGTTTACTTTGGCCTTTTTTTGCTTTCTTTTTCGACATTGATGTATTTTGATTTTAGAAATAGGCTACCCTAGAGGGTCTAGGATAGCCTAAGTGTGCTTGATGGAGTAGGAGAGTAGCCTCTTTTTATTCGTCGCCGAGGAGTTCGACGGCTTCCTGAAGTTCTTTCATGAACTTGTTGAATTCCTCTTCTGTAGCCTCTTTGAAGCCAGCGGGGAGAAGCATGTCAACGTCTTTAACCTTGCCTTTCACGATTTCCGTGCAGGTATAGGTCACAGCCTTGCCGTCGCCCAGCTGCTGTTCGAACTTCAGCGGCACACCCTTGATGCCGTTGAAGAGGAAGTTGTACTCGGGGCCGATTTCGTCGGTGTACCAGAAAATGATGGGGTTGTCCTCGCCGGTGTCCTCGTCAAAGACGTGGAGGATGGCCTTCTTGGCGGTCATGCCGACCATTTCCTGGGTTTCGCCAGCCACATACTCGAAATAGAAGTGACCGGGAGCGTTATCGACGATGGAGAGGCTGTCGGCCTCGGCTTTGGTGTGTTTCTCGCGGATGAGGAACTTGCCGTCGCCGGTGTAGGTCTCAAGCTCGATGTCGTTGGCAGCGAGGTAGGAGATATAGGGGCTGAAGTCGGCGTTGGTGGTGACATTGTAGCCGTTCTGCACCTTAGAGCTCATGAGAAGCTGGTCGTCATAGACTTTCAGCTCGGTGGTCTGCTGCTCGGCGGGGATTTGGAACGAGGTGGTTCCAGTGCTTTCGAGCTTATACTTTACGATGCCGCGGAACTTGTTCTGCGCTTGAACTGACAGTGAGGCAACGGTGAGAAGGATGGTTGCCAGGATTGCTAATTTCTTCATGAGTGTTTATTTTTTTTCTTGTTTCTATTCCTTTTGTACCTCTTAAAACGCAAAGATTGTGTTTTTATTCTATATAAATGTGAATTTTTTATTTTTGTCGCGGCACAATAACGGTTGAAAGGTGGCGTTTGCTGAGATATGCGGACATTATGCGCCATAATGAGCATTGTTTTTTCCACGTTGTTTCCAGGGTTAAGTTGAGAGGGAGTAATTCTAGGGTAATTCTAGGGTAGCTCTAGGGTAATTCTAGGGTAATTCTAGATTAAGGAGCAGTCAAAGGGCAGTCAACCCTTACTCTGGTTCGCCACTCCGCCTACCGATTTTCGAGTTTGCTCCGACTGCAATCGTACATTGGCAGGAAATAAAACTGTTGTTGTTGCGTTATTTCCTTATCTCAATGAAGAAACTGGCTATATATTCCACACTGTTTTTCGCTTCGGTGCTGTGGGGCGTGAGCTTCATAATGACTAAGGAGGTCGCCGAGACGGAGCCGAATCTGACTGCGCTGCATATCATCACGTTCAGGATGTTCTTGGCGTCGGCGGTGATGATTCCGCTGCTGCTGGCTATGCGCAAACTGGAACGCATCAGGCGTGAGGATATCAAGTGGTTTCTTCTGCTGAGCTTTGCCGAGCCGTTTCTTTACAGCTTCCTCGAGACGAGCGGCACGCTGCAGGTCGATGGCAGCTTGGCAGCAGTGGTGATTGCCACCATACCGCTTTTCGTGCCTTTCGGCATGGCGGCGGTTTACAGAGAGAGGATACAGTGGCTGACGATAGTGGGTATTGTGCTGTCGTTGATAGGAATCGGGGTGATGCTCGGTGGGCATTGGCCGGCTGGCGAAGGAAATGTTGTGAAGGGATTGCTGTTCCTGGCTGGCGCTGTGGTGGTGGCGGTTATCTACACGTTGATACTTGTAAAGGTGGTGGATAACTACAGACCTATAACCATCACGGCTTACCAGAACCTGATAGGGCTATTCTATTACCTGCCGTTCATGCTCTTGATAGACGGCGACAAGCTGGGTGGCCTCACCATCACACCGAAGGTGGTGCTGCTGCTGTTGGCGCTCGGAGTGCTGTGCAGCACGGTGGCATACGCTTGCTATAACTACGGTATCAGGCACATAGGGGCGACGGCGTCGTGTATCTTCACCAATACGATACCTGTGTTCTCGATGATAGCGGCGGTGGCGATAGGGCAGGAGACTTTCTCGCCGATGAAGGCCGTCGGCATGGCGATAGTGATAGTGGGTGTGGTGATTGTCCAAGTGCGTGCTAAGGGGAATTGAAAATTGAAAATTGAAAGTTGAAAATTAGCGGTCAGTAGTCAGTGGTCAGTAAACATATAAACATATCAAAGTATCAACATATAAACATATCGACAGAAATTGAAACGAATCGGCATACTTTCTGACACTCATGGCTATATCGCGAAGCAGGTGTGGGAGTTCTTCAAGGACTGCGACGAGCTGTGGCATGCGGGCGACTGCGGGCAGGGTGTTTTGGAGGAACTTATGGAGTGGAAGCCCGTGAGGGCGGTATATGGCAACTGCGATGGCTGGGACTTGAGGAGCATCACCGAGGAGGTGGCGGACTTCGACTGCGAAGGGTTGCGTGTGCTGATGACGCACATAGGCGGCTGGCCGGGACACTACCCTCAGAATATCAAGCGGATGCTCGAGGTGGCGAAGCCCGACATATTCGTATGCGGACACAGCCACATTCTGAAGGTGATGTATGATAAGGAATTCGATTTTCTGCATATAAACCCAGGCGCGGCTGGACGTCAGGGGTTCCATCTGAAATCCACTTTGGTGAGGATGGTCGTGGATGAGGGCAAGCCGAAGGATGTGGAGATTATGGAGTATGCAAAGAACGCGCCCGCGCAGGACTATTAAGAGGTAGGCCGAAGGGATTCGTAATCTTGTGTTTTTACGTCGGTTGGTGGCGTGCGGTCAAAGGTCACAATAATTCACAAGCCTTTGCGTTAATTATATTATGATGATTAAGAAAAGCATAATATTGATTGCAGGCGTGGCGCTGATAATGTGCGGATGCAAGAAGGAGAACGAGGTGAAGTGCCCCGGATACCTGCATCTCGATAAGATAGACGTGGTTGAGAGAGCTGACGCGGGAGCTCCGTCGCCTGTGGGCTTCCTGTCAAGCGATGTGGATGCAGTGCAGATAACGGCTTTCTGGGAGGGCGACGAGGATGAGACGAACCTGGGTGTTTACCAGTTGCCGTGTACGCTTCCGGTGCTGAGAGACAAGACTATAACGAGGCTACGCCTGGTGCCGGTGGTGAAACAGAACGGCATTGCGGCAACGAGGATAGAGTATCCGTACTATGAGTATATCAGGCTTACGGATGTGCCGCTGGCGACCGACTCGACAACAAATCTGGGAGTGCAGGACGCCGATGGGAAGTGGACGCTGAGCACCACATACAGGCCTTGGACGGTGCAACAGATTGTCGATGGGCAGATACTTTCGGTGTCGGACACGCTGGTGAAGGTGCTGGCACAGGAGTATTTCGAGGCTTCGCAGGTGACGTGGATTTTCTACGATACCAACAGAGTGGTGGATAGAACGGTGGATCCGGCGGAGATATGCACGGGAACGGGAAGCGGCGTGGTCAATGTGCCGGCCGACAAGCAGACCCTGACGTTTGAGATAAACAACGACATCGTATGTAACGACCCCGGGGCATACCTGTATCTGGAGATGGACTTCAAGACCGACGTGAGGCTGAGTGTGGGCATGAAGAGCGCCTACTATTCGGGAGGTACGCAGTCGTTGCAGTCGGCCATGACGCTATATGAGACCAATGAGTGGAAAAAGATATACATCAACCTCGGACGCCTGTGGGCGCAGTTCAACCATAACAGCAAGTTCAGAGTCGTGTTCACGGCGCTGAACAGCGAAGGAACGGGTGGCAAGGTGTATCTTGACAATGTGAAACTGCTGCAGATGTAAGGTGGAGAGACGGCTGGAGATAAAATACCTTGTTTGTGACTGGATGTCTGCGGCGGTTGCGTGGACGTTGTTCTTTGTGTTCCGCAAGGCTGCGATAGAGGGCGACGGCATGCGTGACGCGCTGGCATTCTATAGAGATGCGAACTTCTGGTATGGTGTGGCGGTGGTGCCGCTATGCTGGCTTGTGCTATACTTTATGCAGGGCGCATACAGAAACGTGCTGCACAAGTCGCGCCTGAAAGAGTTGCAACAGACCGCGTTGGCTACGATTATTGGCGTCATAGTCCTTTTCTTCGCGTTAATACTAGACGATGAAATCAGAACCTATAAGAACTACTACGTGTCGTTTTTGTTCGTGCTGGTGGTCCATTTCGCTATAACCTACGCCATAAGGCTTGCGATAACGTCGAACACCGTGCACAAGGTCCATCACCGCCAGATAGGTTTCCCGACGATAATGATTGGGTCGGGCAAGCTGGCGTATAAAACCTACCTGGACTTGGAACATCAGGAGACATACAGCGGAGAGCGGTTTGTGGGCTATGTAAGCTTGGGCGAAGGCGAGAAAGACCCGAACATGAAGGTGGTGATGCCCGACTTGGGGACGATAGCCGACCTGCGCCGACTGGTGGAGGAGCACAACGTGGAGGAGGTGATAATTGCCGTTGAAGACAATACACGCGACCAGATAGGAGTCATTGTGCAGACCGCCAACGAGTGTGGCGACCTCACTATCAGGATTACTCCAGACGCCCGCGACCTTATAATTGGAAGTATCAAGCTGAACAGCATATTCCACTCGCCGCTTATCACTATCAATAACAGGTTGATGGAGGAGTGGCAATATAGTGTGAAGCGGATGTTCGACATTGTGGCGTCGCTTTTCGCCATGATAATACTTTCGCCCGTCTATCTTATTACGGCTGTGATAATAAAGTGCACCAGCCGCGGACCGGTGTTTTATGCACAGGAACGCATAGGATATCGCGGCAAGCCGTTCAAGATGCACAAGTTCCGCTCGATGTATGTGGATGCGGAGGCTAACGGTCCGGCCCTTGCGAGCGACGACGACCCGCGCATCACGCCATTCGGCCGTTTCATGCGCAAGGTTCGACTGGATGAAATACCGCAGTTTTACAACGTGCTGAAGGGTACGATGTCGATAGTGGGACCGCGGCCTGAGAGGCAGTACTACATCGACCAAATTGTGCAGCGCAGTCCCGAATACCTGTTGCTGCAACGTGTGAAACCCGGCATCACGTCGTGGGGCCAGGTGAAATACGGGTATGCCGAGAATGTGGATGAGATGTTGGAGAGGATGCGCTACGACCTGTTGTATCTGGAGAATATGTCGCTGGCGACGGATGTGAAGATAATGCTCTATACGGTGCTCATAATACTGCAGGGGAGAGGGAAGTAGGTGCGTGCCCGCACAGGGCGATTAAGCACTTAGCGGACAGAGGTCAGCTAGAAATGGTTGGTTACCTTTTATATATTAAAAACTTTAAACATTCAAACATATCATGAAGACTTTAAAAATCAGTTCGTTTGTTCTTTTGTTGGTGGTTTCGTCGGTGTTTGTGTCATGCAAACACAACGACGACAAGGTGGTGCTTAAAGACCAGCGCGACTCAATCAGCTGGGCTGTTGGCGAGAACACCGCTATCGGAATGCGGAATATCGGCTATGACTTCAACATGGAGATGGTGCTCCAAGCCATCGAGCATACGCTCAAAGGCAAGAAACAACCGCTGACCGAGCAGTCGTACAACGAGTTGCTGACACAGTTGACGCTCATTATGCAGAAGAATATCAAGGCCGAGCAGGAGAAAACCATCAAGGCGGTTGAGAAAGAGGAGGAAGAGCTTTTTGAGGCTTTGGTGAAGAGCGACCCCGAGGTGAAGAAAGCCCCCGAAGGTTTCTACTACAAGGTGTTGAAACAGGGCAAGGGAGAGAATGTGAAGATTGGCGAAGTCGCGGTGTTCGACTATAGAGGCTACAAGTTGAAAGGAAACGAGTTTATAGACCAGACTTACGAAGTTCGCGAACCGATAGAGACTTTGGTTGGCGGCAGCATGTTCAGAGGTTTGCAGCTGGGCTTGGCCATGATGAACCCAGGCAGTATCTACAGGCTCTATTTCCCCAGCCGCCTGGCCTTCGGAGCAAAAGGCACCGACGCCATCCCGCCATATACGGCAATATATTACGATGTGGAACTCCATAGTTTCCATCCTTGAAAATAAGACGGAGCTGGCGGGCGCCGTTGAAAAAAAATGATTAAGAGAGTCAAACTAAAAACTATTTAGTATCTTTGCGTCTGCAATGAGACGGATTGTGAAGTACATATTGTTGATTAGCTGTCTGTTGTGTCTGACGATGATGTCTGTTGGATGCAGAAAAGACATCAACTGCCGTTGTGCTGTAAGAGGTGCATCGGGTTCGGGGCATGCGTTGGATGTGCGTGTGATAACCGTCAGCTCCCGTTCCGATTGCCGCGATATATACTATGTTGTTTACAATAACAGCGACTTGGCCGAAGACCACGGGATGGTTGATTCTCTGTTTTGTACCGATTATCCGTTCGACGTGACTGTTGTTGACAGCACGGTAACCCACTCAAATGGCGCCAAACAATGAGAAACGCAGCGAAATATATACTCTTTTCGGTTATGGTGACCATGACGGTACTCTGCGTCGGATGTCGCCGTACCAAGATTTGTCGTTGCGATGGAACTCTCTACGGCAAGCCCGAAACGCTCTACTTCAACGTTGAACATTCTTTCCACTGCAAGGATATTAACCGTGCCGGCTATGAACGCCTGCAGGACACCATCTTCATCCGTTCGATGCACAATATCACTTGTGATGACTTTGAAGTAGAGTGATTTAATGCGTTTCGGGAATGAAACAATTTGATTTTATGCTTACCCCAAAGAGCAGGCAGGTCGTTGCAAGAATTGCGACGGTGATGAAGTGTTTGTTGGGAATCTTCTTCATGGTTTCGGCGCTGTCGAAGTTTGTCTCTATCGACAATTTCAATATCTACGTTTTCAGCTTCGGATTCCTTTCGTTCCGCCTCGCGGTCATAGTGGGCTGGCTGGCGGTATCGACCGAGCTGCTTCTCGGTGTGGCGTTGCTGGTCAACAGGCACCACCGCCTGGTGTCGCTGCTCTGCATTCTGATGCTGATTGTGTTCAGCCTTTTCCTTGTCTATGCGTGGTTTGTCGGACGCACCGACAGCTGTCACTGCATGGGAGACCTTCTGCCGTTCGACCCGATGCACTCAGTGTTGAAGAATGCTTTGTTGCTGCTGCTTGCGCTTTTCGTCTGGCGTTATGCCGATTCCGAATGGCGTCCGCGTTGGTGGTTGGTGCTGCCGTTGGTTCTACTGGCTCAGGGCTTTATTGTGTTGAGCGGTTTCAGGGGGTGGGTTAGGATGAACTTCTTCGACCTTCAGTATTCTTGCACGCTCATGGCTTTGATGGCAGTAGTGGCAGTGTTGGCGACGTTCAAGTTCTCGAGGCGTCTATGGGTTGAGATTCTTATGTGCCTGACTCCATACGTGGCGGTTTTTATTCTCTGTACGGCAGCGTGCCTTGCTCCTGTGAGAGGAACCATACCTGTCAACGGCGAACTGCTTGACTCGACCATAAGTGCCGAAGGACCGCTTGGCAACAGGCATCTTACCGAAGGACATAAGGTGCTGTGTTTTTACAGCAAGAGCTGCCAGTACTGCAAACGAACCTCCGAGACGCTTTCGATGATTCAAAAGCGTCACGACCTTCCGGCTGAGGCTTTTGTTACCGCATTCACGACGGATACCGTACATGGTCTCGAACGCTTCTATGACAGCCCATACGCTGTGCGTTTCACTATCTCGGCTGTTCCTGCCGACGACTTCCTGCGTATCACCTACGGCAATGCACCGCTGGTGGTGTTGCTTGACAACGGAGAGGTGGTTGAGACCTACGGTAGCGGCTATATTTCGGAGTCAAAGATTGTTGATTTCCTGACCAAGTAAAACAGAATGAAACCTATGAGAAAGATACTTGTCCCTTTAGCGGTTGTTGCCCTCCTTGCTTTTTCGTCATGCTCGCGCCGTTGCCATTGTACCGGCTATGACGGCTCGCACACGTACTACACTGAAGAGCAGCTCAAGGAACTCGACAAGACCTGCGCGGGTATGGAGTATTACATGGAAGGGCTGTTCTACTCAATCTGTGAGTATGACCTTACCGACTACTAGGCCATCGAGGACCTTATTTCCGTAAAATCTTCCTGACAACTTTGCCAACCAGCCTGCGCTCGTTGTATGCCACTATTGCTGCGTAAGCCAAAAGCAGGATGGAGTTTACCACCAGTCTCCAAACTGTTGACTCGATTGGCAACAACTGCATTGCGGCGAACAACACCATTGCGACTGCAAAATATCCGCCGATGGCCTTCAGACTGTATGGCACCGGGTTGTGGTGCTGACCTATGAAATACGAAAGCACCATGCAGATGCCGTATCCCACGAATCCGCCCCAGGCACAAGCCATGTAGCCATATTTCGGCACGAACACTATGTTTACCGCCAGCAGCGCCACACAGCCTATCGCCGACATCACCGCACCCCACCAGGTCTTTCCGATAAGCTTGTACCAGAACGAGAGGTTGAAATAGATGCCCATGAATATCTCGGCCATCATCACGATAGGCACGGCTTGAAGTCCATCCCAGTAGTCGGAGTTGATGATATAACGCAGAATGTCCATGAAGGCCACGACTGCAAGAAATGCAAAGAGCGTGAACATGACGAAATATTTCATGACTAGGGCCTGGCTTTCTTTGCTTTCCTTGCCGCTACCTTCGGCAAAGACAAAAGGTTCGTATGCATAGCGGAACGCCTGTGTTATCATTGCCATGATCATTGCAATCTTGACGCAGGCGCCGTAGATGCCCAGCTGCTCGTCACCCTCTTGTCCAGGCACCAGGAAACGGAAGCAAATCTTGTCAGCCACCTGGTTCAGTATGCCCATCAGTCCGAGCAGCAGCAGTGGCCAGGTGTATTTCAGCATCGCTTTCAATAGTTTGAAATCGACACCGAACCGCAGGTTGCGCAGCTCAGGGATGAATCCCAGCGTGATGGAAGCTGTGCAGATAAGGTTGATTACAAATACATATCCCACCTGATAGTCGGGACGGTACCATCCCATCATCTCGGGATGTGACGCTGCCAATGCTGGGGCGGCCAGGAAGATGAAGAGGTTCATCCCGATGTTCAGGAAGATAAATGCCAGCTTGAGGAAGGCGAACTTCCATGCCCTGCCCGCGAAACGCAGCTGGGCGAACAGTATGGCTTGGAAGGCGTCGATGGCGACCACGCAGGCCATTATCTTGATATATTCAGGGTGTCCGGCGTAGTCAAGAGTCGCTGCCAGAGGTCCGATAAAGATGAACACCAGCGCCACAAACAGTGCTGCCACTATGCTTACCGCCGAGAGTGCGGTCGAGAACACACGCCGTGCGTCGTTCTCTTTCTTGTTGGCGAAGTAGAAGAAGGTCGTCTCCATGCCGAATGTGAGCAGCACCAACAGCAGAGCCGTATAGGCGTACATGTTAGTCACAACGCCGTAGCCGCCCGATGCAGCCGCAATCTTGTAGGTGTAGAGAGGAACAAGAAGGTAGTTGAGGAAACGTCCGACAATGCTGCTCAGTCCATAGATGACCGAGTCGGACAAAAGCCTTTTCAAAGAGTTGTTTGCCATAATAGTCTATAACGCAAGTCGCCAGTGTTTAGTACGTGGTTTTTATTGTTGATATGTGGATATGTTTAATGTTGATATGTTGGAGGAGGGGGGGGGCGTTTGCAAAAGTACTGGGGTGTTATTTATCGTCAAAATAAAGATATTTATCATAAACAACTTGTCTTCATTATGATAGTTTGTGAACTGTGAACCGTGAATTTGCAAACAGTGCGCATACAGGTTTTTTCGGTTGTGTATAGAAATGGATGATTTGTGTATAGTTTGGGGTGATTTGTGTATAGTTTGGAGCAAAATGTGTATAGTTTTGGGGTGAAAATGTGTATAAAAATGGAGGTGAAAAATTATTTATAAAAATATGTAAAATATTGATTATTAAATATTAAAATTACAATTACTTCTTTTATTATTATAGCGGGGCTTTCCGGCACAAAAACACTAGAGTTCACAGTTCACAAATGACTCACATGGGTTCGGCAATGTTGATTTTTGAAGTAGGGAGGATCTAGGGAGTTTATACGGAGTCTCTAGGGAGTTATGGATTGGAGATTTTTAGTGACAGGTTTGCATGAGGCCAGAGTTATTTATCTGTGTGAACTGTGAACTGTGAACAGAAATATCGATTTCCCGTCATTATTCTCACTTTTATTCGTACTTTTGTAGCCAAATATAGTGAACAATTGATTCAAGAATGAATTTAGGACAGGTATATACAAAGCAAGCGGTAGCCGACTATATGGTAAGGCTATTCACGATTACGGGGAAAGCACGTGTGCTTGACCCCTGCTTTGGTCGTGGCGTCTTTGTAAAAAGCCTGCTTGCCAATACTGAATTTTTCGTAGATGGCGTGGAGATAGATGAAGCCTCGTATGCTGCTTTTGGAAATCCTGACGAAAGGCGTTGCCGTATGATGAGTGGTGATTTCTTCGATGTGGAGGGAACTTTCGACGGTATCATAATGAATCCTCCATACGTGCGTCAGGAGGAACTTGACAAACTGGCTCCTCTTGGTGTCACCAAGCAAAAGTTGCAGTCAGCATGTTGGATGATGAATATATCAACCAAGGCCAATCTCTATATGTACTTTATCCTGCGTGCCATTCTGCTGCTTCGCGAAGGTGGGGAGTTGATAGCGATTTTCCCCAACTCATGGACGAACACACCTGTTGGCAGACAGTTCTATGAGCAACTGAGACATCACGGATTCATTACCGACTTCATCAATGTTGAAGGGGAGGCTTTTGAGGGTTCGCCAATGGTAGATGTCTGCATTCTGAAATATGTGAAAGGAATGCATGGAGAAACGCATTACCAGACGATGCGGATAACACAGGATGACAGATTGATGATAGAATCTGTTGAACAGCAGAAGAACGAGGTGTCAAGTAATCTGGTAAGGCTTCGTTCTATAGCTAATATCAGACGGGGTATTACGACTGGTGCCAACAAGTTTTTTGTTAATCCCCCTCTCTTCACACAAACCCACATAGTGGATATTCTTTCTTCGCCTAAAGACTTTACCGGTTATACCACTAAGCATTGTCGACAAGATAAGCTGTTGGCTATTAAAAGCGGCGATGATCTAAACGAAGAAGAGGACACATACCTTGAAAACAGCGCAAACGTCATATTGAAAGAAGGGAAGCCTCTGACTCTGAAAACACTGATTGACGAGTGCCGGCCTTGGTATTATATCACCGTACCTGAGACGGCTCAGATAGTGTTCTCATACATCGTGCGAAACAACCTAAAGTTTGTCCTAAACGCGGAAAAGTGCAATGTGAGAGATAATTTCTATATGATTAGCAGCCGCCATGATTCACTGTTGCTAATGGCTCTTCTCAACAACTATTATGTCTATAGACAGTTAGAAAACTTAGGCAAAAGCTATGGCAAGGGATTGCTTAAACTACAGAAATATGACATTGATGAAATAAAAGTGCCACATCCCGAAGCAATTCAGGAAGAGGATAAAGTAAAACTTGTTCAACTTACTGAAGAACTGGTTAAATCTTCTGACGAGTGCCATATAGATGCTATCACTAACCTCTTAGCGCCCTATTACGGATACAATGGCGTGAAGGAAAAATACATTGAATTGAAATCAAAACGACTTGCTCATCATGAATAATAAAACAGTTAGTCTTTTCTCTGGTGGTGGTGGTCTCGATCTCGGCTTCAAACAAGCTGGATATGACATTGTCTGGGCTATCGACAACAATCAAGATGCTGTCAATACCTATAAGCACAATGTCGGACATGAAATCATGTGCGGCGATATTACCGCCATTGACATCAACGATATCCCCAAGGCTGACATCGTGATTGGTGGCCCCCCTTGCCAGTCATTCTCATTGGCAGGAAAACGCCAATGCGATGATGAACGAGGCAGATTGGTTTGGCGCTATCTAGAAATCATTAGGCGTGTTTCCCCCAAAGCTTTCCTTTTTGAGAATGTGGTTGGTTTGGTGTCGGCTAAAGACAAACAGGGTAACAAGATTCTGGATGGGCTTCTCAAAACCTTTGAAGAGGCAGGCTATCATGTCTCTTGGCAATTGGTGAATGCTGCGGACTATGGAGTTCCACAACTGAGAAAGCGAGTGATAATCGTGGGCTTGAAAAACGGGCAGTTTGAATTTCCTGTTACTACACATAACGATGGAGGAACAGACGGAAAGAAAAGATATGTTAGTGTTGAGGAAGCTATCGGCGATTTGCCTATGGCAGGCACTTCTGGGAGAATCTCTGAACACGATTATCCAACAATGAGCAAACTCGACCAATACATCTGCTCTCATGTGAAGCCTGGAGGCAATTATATGGATATACCTGACGAGGTGCCTTCTGTCAGGATAAAACGTCTGAAACGAGATGGTGGTCACACTACCTGCTACGGACGTATGCTCCCCAACAAACCGGCATACACAATCAATACATATTTTAATCGGCCTAACGTGGGGTGCAATATTCACTATAAGCATGATCGCATCATTACCCTTAGAGAAGCTATGCGTCTTCAGACATTCCCGGATAGCTATGAATTCGTCTCGAAATCAAAACAGGGTAAAAACCTGATAGTAGGCAATGCTGTACCACCGCATCTGGCATTTGTGCTGGCAACAAAATTGAAAGAATATCTAAGCTAAAAACCTATATGTGGATAAAGAATACAGACAAAGAAGTCGAGTGCTTTCATCCTGTATGTAAGGAGGCTCTTGAGGGTGCATTGAAGCAACTGAATCTTGACAAGGACTATGAAGTGCAGCACCATCGGTATGTAGGCACTATCGAAATGGACTTAGTCATTGCCAGCAAGGAAACCAACAAGATATTGTGTGTAGTTGAGGTGAAACGTACCATTGCAGCTGTCAATAGTACACGCTATCAGTATCAAGCGATGAGTTATGTACAGTCATTGAGAGACAATGAGTTGGAAAGCCGATACTATCTATTGACAAACCTTGAGAGTTCCTGTCTTTTCAAGTTCGATAAGAATCGCCCCAATGTTTACGAACAGATTATTGAGCCTGGTTTCTCGCTCAATCACAAATTTGCAGATGTGAGCAAGGCAGACTTCATGACTGACTTGACAAAGCAATACGCCAACTTTATCTCCATCATCAAAGATGATAGTGGAAAGTACATGCTTTCGTTCAAGCAGTTTGCCGATGAAATACATGACAAACTTGATAAAGAAATAGAGTGGAAAAAAGCTCTGGTGGCATTGTTCTATGAGTATATTCGAGGCTCGTTCACAAAGATAAATCGAAACGGACTAAGAACGATATCACAACTGTCAAACAAGGTTGACCTGATTTGTCGAGAGGGCTTGAAAGTGAACTTCAAAGACATCTTCACTCTGCCGGAATTGGCACCAAAACAGCGGAATGTTGAAACTAGCAGAACGCTCCTGCAGCAACTTTTTGACTTGGGTAAAACATACGTTGATGCCGATGAGCTTGCCAGCGTCATGCACAAAGTGGTATCGGAGGAACATAAGCATGAGGGCGAAGTTCCCACGGATACCGACTTGGCCACATTAATGCTTTGGCTGGTAAAATGTATCACGGGCGAGTTGAAGGCAGACGAAATGATTATGGACCCTGCATCGGGTAGTGGAAGTCTTCTGTGTGCAGCAGCAAATGTATATGAACATATCCAACCGTCTCAATTGATAGCTAACGACATAAACAGCCGTTTGTTGCAACTGCTGTCTCTTAGAATTGGACTTAAATTTGCTTCTACGGTAGAAAAGGGGAACACGGCTCGGATAACTTCAAACAACATTACAGACCTGCCTACAACAGATTTCGAGCATGTAAAGGCAATCGTAATGAATCCTCCTTACCTTGCAGCCACAGGAGTAAATTGTGTACTAAGGAAAGCAGAACTATACAGAAGAATCCGACTCCTTAAAGGATGTGACCCGACAACGACAAGTGGCCAAATGCCACTTGAAGGCCCATTCGTTGAACTTGTGTCAACTTTGGCAAAGGATGGAACTGTCATGGCGGCAATTCTTCCTAATACCCATTTTACGACAAAGGGCGATGCAAGTAAAGCTATCAGGAAAATGCTTTTGGATGACTTTGGCCTTCAAATTATTTTCAACTATCCTCAGGAGAAGCTGTTTGAAGGTGTCACCCAGAATACGTCAATTGTCATTGGGGTGAAAGGTACGCATGAAAATAGTGTCCGCTATCTGTATAGTAACGAGATCGTGTCTGAAATTGATGCTAGTACCATATCAGATGTATTAGATTCCGAGTTCAGCATAGAAGATCTTGCAAATATCAATAACCAGTTTGAAGGGTGTCTGATGCCGAAAGAGAAATTAGAGCAAATGATAGATGACGGCTGGCAAATCGGCAATATGACTAAACATGATGCACAAAACTTTGTTCAAGCCAACATTGCTACATCGAGACTTTTGACAATGCTTTCTAACAGCGAGTTCAATGATTATCAACGAGGGAAAATTGGCAACGAAGGTTGTACCGACTTGCTCTACTTAAATGCCAAGAATCCTTTCCTTACCAAGGCCCGCAAACAAATGAAAGGTCATTTGGCTGCAGGCCTGAATAATGCCAAATTTGATGAGTTGACATTAGGAGCAGGGGAATCTATATTCTTCAATGTTGGCGGAATGTCTGACCGCAAAATTCGCAAAGTTGTGGATATGTTCATTGAAGAAGAAAATGCAAAGAATAAAAAGCAGCGTCGCGACAAAAAGTCTCCTGAAGATTATGTGTCAATACTGAAGAAAGAGTCAGAACGAGTATCACCTGCGCACAGTGTAATGTTGCCACGAATGATACGTAGTAACGGACGCGTATTCGTAAGTGACCGTCCGACTTTTGTTTCGACAAATTTCTTTGTAATCAAGGCTGATGAAATGGGGGCAAAGATTCTTGCTTCCTGGTTCTCTACAATCTTCTATCAGTTAGAGTGCGAAGCATACGGAAATAACAGAAAAGGCTTGCGCAAGCTTGAGAAAGAAGACTATGAGCCTTTGCATGTTCCCGTTACATCAGAATTGTCAGAGGAAGAGAAACAACGAATAGTATCAACCCCGATTAACGAATTCATCAACCTCCGCTCTCCGCAAGTACGCGATGTCGATAGAGTATGGGCAGAGATTCTGTTTGGTGAGGATGCAGATGAACTCATTGAAGAAGCTCTGACGTTTGTTCCTATATTGGTTGCAGATAGGGAAAAATGAATATGATGACTTGAGGTATTTGGATTACAATGATGTACTGAAGGTGTCTGAATCCTTTCTTCCGCCTATGAGTTAATCAACAAGTTAGAGGAGTATAATAACCTGTAATGTTTTGTGATATTTGAGGTTTGAATGTGGATAGAATATGTATTTTTCGTACTTTTGCAACGTGAAACGGCTTATTCATAACACGGGTTTCTATCTCGGATGTCTGCTTTCGCTGCTGACTCTTACGCTTTCGTCGTGTGGTAAAAGCTATGTCGCCGACGGAGTCAATATTATACCTGAGCCCGTATCGGTTACTACCAAGGCGCGCTCCTTCACACTCTCCAATAATACCAAGGTCTGTTTCTCCAACCTCGGTCAGAACAGCAAGACCGCCCGCTATATCACCAAGTCCCTCCGCCAGCTGCATTTTCACGTCAAGCTTTCCGGCAAGGAACAGTTCAATTCTATCGTGTTTACAATCAATGACTCCGTCGATGCTACCCTCGGCGACGAGGGCTATGTGCTAGAAATCCGCCCTTCAGGCATACTTGTCTCAGCCAACAGCGAGACGGGTCTCTTCTACGGATACCAGTCTCTGGTGCAGATGTTGCCGGAAGATATCGGCAACGTGCGTTATTCCAAGGTTACATTGCCTGAATGTACGGTGGTTGACTACCCGCGTTTCGCGTGGCGTGGCTGCCATCTTGATGTCTCGCGACATTTCTTCTCGGTCAAGTACATCAAGCGCATGCTCGACATCATGGCTGCCTACAAGATGAACAAGTTCCACTGGCATCTGACCGACGACCATGGATGGCGACTTGAGAGTCAGCGTTACCCGTTGCTTAACAGTGTTGGATCGTGGCGAGGCGAACGTGGCGATGTCCCTTGGCAGGAGGCAGCACCGCCTGTGGCAGGCGAGTCACAGTCGTATGGCGGATTCTATTCGCGTGACGATGTCGAGGAGATTGTCAGTTATGCCGCCCAGTTGCATATAGATGTCATACCAGAGATAGACATCCCCGGACATGCCAGCGCCATTTTGGCTGCATATCCCAATCTGGCATGCAATCGTGACGCGACATTCTCTGTTCAAACCGGTCCATACTGGCCTCCTTCGGCTGTGCTTTGTGCCGGTAACGACAGCCTTATGCCGTTTCTGTTCGGCCTTCTTGACGAGGTGGTGTCAATGTTCCCAGGGGAATATATACACATAGGAGGCAACGAGGTGTTCTTTGACGAGTGGGAATTGTGTCCACGCTGTCAGGCTCGTATGCGCAACCTCCATTTGGAAAACGAGTCGCAGCTGCAGCAATGGCTTGCCTCCAAGTTGAGTGAACATCTGGCATCGTTGGGTCGTCACGCTGTTGTGTGGGACGAAGTCGCTTCCGCATCATTGGCTGACGACGATATCGTTATGGCGTGGCGCGGTCAGCAGTGTGGGGTAGAGGCCGCTGCATCGGGCCGCAAGGTGGTTATGACTCCGTCCGACTTTTGTTCCTTCGACTATTACCAAGCCAATCCGAAATATCAGCCGCAGGCAATCGGTCAACCTGTCACTCTTGCGAAGGTCTATTCGTTCGACCCCCTGCCGAAAGAGCACGCGGCTGTTCCGCAGTCATCGGTCGTCGGCGGACAGTGTGAGTTGTGGACCGAGTATGTCAGCAAATGGTCGCAGGCGGAATATATGCTGCTGCCGCGTCTTTGTGCTATGTCGGAGGATTTGTGGACTCCTTCGTACCGCAAGGATTGGACTCGTTTCCGTTCCAAGGTGGAAAGCCACAAACTCCGTTTCGCTGCCCTAGATTACAACTACTGCGAGGGCTCCTTCAAGCCTCTGGTCAAGATGTCGCGACATCAGGGCGACAGCTTCACGGTCACCGTCTCGTCAGAGATTGAAGGCACGTATGTCTATTATACAACCGATGGCTCAATGCCTACTCTCGAATCGCCCACATACGTTGAGCCTTTGGTGCTGAAAGAGGGGACGATGCTCCGTCTGAGGTCGGTGTTCAACGGACTTCCACAGGAAGAGGTGTATGATTATGTGATAAAATAGTGATTAGTGATTGGTGATTAGTGATTAGTGATTAGTGATTAGTGGTCGGTGGTTGGTGGTCAGTGGTTAGTGGTCAGTGGTCGGTTATCTTTTTAAAAACATAAAAACATTCAGACAATTAAACATATCAACGATACCATATCGCAGATTCGTCAGGCCCGTGACATCACGTTGCCTCAGCTGAAAGAGATTCTTGAATCGAAAGACGAGGAGGGAATAAAAAGTCTATTTGAGCAAGCTCGCGAAGTTGCTGATTCAGTTTATGGAAAAAAAGTGTTCATCCGAGGACTGATAGAGATTTCCAGTCACTGTAGGAACGACTGCCTCTATTGCGGGTTGAGGCGAAGCCAGACAAGCGCTGTACGTTACCGCCTCACCGATGAGCAGATAATAGACTGTTGCGATAAAGGCTACCGTTTGGGTTTCCGCACCTTCGTGCTTCAAGGTGGTGAGGATGCATGGTTTGACGATACAAGGATGGTTCGTATTGTGAGTGAAATACGCCGTCGATATCAGGACTGTGCCATTACGCTCTCCCTCGGTGAACGTTCAGACGAAAGTTACCAGAGACTTTTCGATGCAGGTGCCAACCGCTACCTGTTGCGTCACGAGACCGCCGACGCAGACCACTATGGCAAGCTCCATCCTGCCGATATGTCGTTCGAAAACCGGATGCGCTGCCTGGAAACGCTGAAGGGAATTGGCTATCAGGTAGGCTGCGGCTTTATGGTGGGGTCGCCGTTTCAGACAGCGGAAACCATATACAAAGACCTTCAGTTTATCCGCTCATTCCAGCCCCACATGGTGGGTATCGGCCCGTTCATACCAGCTCATGAAACACCATTTGCCGACCGACCTCAGGGCAGTGTGGAGACTACGTTGAGGCTGTTGTCGATAATACGGTTGCTGAATCCCCACGTGCTCCTACCCGCCACCACGGCGTTGGGCACGCTTCATTCGCTAGGACGTGAGCGGGGCATACTGGCTGGGGCCAACGTGGTGATGCCGAACCTTTCGCCTACCGAACACAGGAAAGACTACGCCATCTACGACAACAAAATATGTACGGGCGACGAGGCTGCCGAATGCCGCAACTGCACCGAATACCGTATGCGTGCCATCGGCTATGAGACGGTGATCGACAGGGGCGACTACAAGTCGTGAACATCAGGCGGTTGATTGCTAAATAAGGAAGAAAAATCGTTTTTTGTGAAAATATGTGTATTTTTACAAATTGTTTTGATACACACTTGGCCCCGCCGCAACCGTTGGTACATGGTTCAGTGACCTCCCATTCAGCTTTGGCGCTGGTGCTCAGGTTGGTATCGAGTATGATTTCGATGCACCTATCCAGCTGACTCTCGACTACAGACCGATGGTTCATTTCCATCCTTGGGAAAAAGCATGGGGATGGGGACACTATCACGATTCATTCTGTTTCGGTGTCCGTTATCGTTTCTAAGTCGATATTACACATTTCATAAAAAGAGAGCGCTGCCGAGTTGGGTGGCGTTCTCTTTCTGTTTTTAACATTTGGCGGTTGATTGAAAGTCTGATGTGGAGAATGTGTGTTCGAAATAATGTGATAATTTTGCATTGTGTAAGATTAATTAAAACATCTGTTTGTTATCAAAAACACACGAAAATGAAAAGACTTTTTATCACATTGATTGCGATTGTGGCTTTGAGCACATCGGCGATGGCGCAGTTTTCGCTCGGATTGAGACTTGGTGACTCCTATCATACCGGCAGGTATAATGGATATACCTACAGTGACTGGGGTTTCAACATCGAATTGTCTGCTGTGTACAATCTGTCAGATGCCAACAGAATTGAGGCAGAGTTGGGTTGGGCTGACTACAGTGGAAGCACTTCTGGTTATAGCTACGCAAGAGGTTACCTCCATTTGGCTGGCAGCTACCAGTGGTATTGGAACATTATCGCAGGCTTGGGCTGGTTTGTTGGTCCTGCTGCAAATCTCGGAGTCTGGATTTACGATGCTCACTATTCGGGCTATCATTCTAGCGATGCGGCGTTCATCCTGGGTTTGGGTGCACAGGCTGGTATTGAATATGATTTCGATTTCCCTCTGCAGCTGGCTATTGACACCCGCCCGTGTCTTAACTTCGGTATTCCCGGCGACCTTACAGGAGGAGTGTTTTTCTGGCCCTCGTGGTTTAACTTCAGCGTCCGCTATCGCTTCTAACTGTCGGATATAAAACAAGAGGGAGGCATTGCTGAATAGTGGTGCCTCTCTTTTTTTGCTCCGTTAGGTCGTCTATTTTGTCATCTCTTTCAACGTCTCTATAGCCTGTCCGATGTTCAGCACATTCTCGCACACCATCGACAGCCTCACCGTGGTTTCTTTCAGGTGGACGGTTTTTGGATTCGACTGGGCATAGCGTATAATCTTCATGAAGTCGTCAGACTTGAAGAACTGGCTTTCGTGGTCGGATACGAAATGACACACCATCATGTCCTTTTTCAATACCAGCTTTTCTATGCCGAACTGCTGGGCAATACGGCGTAGCTGAACTGTGGATATCAGCTCCTTGGTGGGGTCGGGGAGGGGCCCGAATCGGTCTTCCAGTCGTTGTCTGTAGGCATCCAACTCCTCGTCGCTTACCAGTGAGTTGAGTTCTTTGTACAGCACCAGACGCTCGCCTATGTTGGTCACATATTCGTCTGGCAGTAGCACCTCAAGGTCGGTTTCTATCGTGCATTCATTGACATATTCGCCATTCTCTTCTGCCTCTTGGGCGAACAAATCCTTGAACTCAGTCTCTTTGAGCTCCTGTATCGCCTCGTTGAGTATCTTGTGGTACATCTCGTAGCCAATCTCGCTGATGAAGCCCGACTGCTCGGCTCCCAGAATGTTGCCGGCTCCGCGTATGTCGAGGTCTCGCATAGCCAGGTTGAATCCGCTGCCGATGGCCGAGAATTCTTCTATGGCCTTGAGGCGCTTTTGCGCGTCGGGTGTGAGGGTGGTAAACGACGGCACCATCAGGTAGCAGAACGCCTTGCGATTCGAGCGCCCCACTCGTCCTCTTATCTGATGCAGGTCGCTCAGCCCGAAGTTCTGAGCGTTGTTCACAATCATCGTGTTGGCGTTGGGTATGTCCAGTCCGTTCTCCACTATGGTGGTGGCCACCAGCACGTCGATTTCTCCCGACAGGAAGCGCATCAGGATTTCTTCCGTTTGCCTGCCTTCCATCTGTCCGTGCGCCATCGCCACTACGGCGTCGGGCACCAGCCGCTGCACCAGCCCCGCCATCTCAGGCAGGTTCTCCACCCTGTTGCTCACGAAGAATGTCTGGCCGCCTCTCGACATCTCATACATTATGGCATCACGTATCACCTCTTCCGAGAATGGGCATAGCTCGGTCTCTACCGGCTGGCGGTTTGGCGGCGGTGTCTGTATCACGCTGAGGTCACGCGCACCCATCAGCGAGAACTGCAGCGTTCTCGGTATCGGAGTCGCTGTCAGCGTCAGACAATCCACGTTGGCTTTCACCTGGCGCAGTTTCTCTTTCATGCTCACCCCGAACTTCTGTTCCTCGTCGATGATAAGTAGTCCGAGGTCTTTGAATTTCAGGTTTTTGTTGGTTATGGCGTGAGTGCCTATGAGTATGTCAATCTTACCCGACGCCACGTCGTCGTATATCTGTTTTTTCTCTTTCGCCGAGCGGAAGCGGTTGAGGTAGTCCACTCTTACCGGCATTCCTTTCAGTCGTTCGGAGAAGGTGTTGTAGTGCTGGAAGGCGAGGATGGTGTTAGGCACCAGAACGGCCACCTGCTTTGAATCGCAGCAGGCCTTGAACGCCGCCCTTATCGCTACCTCGGTCTTGCCGAATCCCACGTCGCCGCATACCAGACGGTCCATCGGAGCGCCCGACTCCATGTCTTTCTTCACCTCGTTGGTGGCTTTCAGTTGGTCGGGCGTGTCCTCGAACATGAACGAAGCCTCAAGCTCGTTCTGCAGGTAGCCGTCGCCGCTGAACGGAAATCCCGCCGAGGCTTTGCGTTTGGCATACAGGGCTATGAGGTCTTTCGCTATGTCTTTGACCTGTTTTTTTGTCTTCTGTTTCAGCACCTGCCATTGGCTTGACCCAAGCCGGTTAAGCGTCGGCTCCGTACCCTCCTTGCCCACATAGCGGCTTATCTTGTGAAGGCTGTGGATGCTGATATACAGCGTGTCGTTGTTCTTGTAGATTATACGTATGACCTCTTGAGTCCGTCCGTTGACATCCATCTTCTCCAGCCCCGCGAATCGTCCGACGCCGTAGTCTATATGCGTCACATAGTCCCCTGGTTTCAGCTCGAATAGTTCTTTGATGGTCAGGGTTTCGCGTTGCTGTCGCATGTCGCGGACCGTATATTTGTGGTAGCGGTCGAAAATCTCGTGGTCGGTGAAGCATAGCAGTCTCACGTCGTGGTCGATATACCCTCTGTGAAGAGGTATTGGCAGGTAATCTACATCCAACGGCCTGTCGCCTGTTATCTCTGTCAGGGGCTGGCTGCTGAACACCTTCTCAAGCCTGCGTTGCTGCGAGTCGGCGGTTATGGAGATGCAGCAATGATACGACCGCTCGCCATAGTCGGCCAGCATTCGCATCAGCATGTCGAACTGTTTGTTGATGGATGGCTGCGGTTCGCAGTTCATCTTCACTTCGACTGCCTTGCTGAAATACACGCTGTTCCCGCACTCCACCACCTTGCAGCGCAACAGTTCTTGCATAAACTCTTGCGCCGGGGTGTAGAGGCTTTCGGGTCTCAGGTGCTCTATGGGCGAGCTGCCTTCAAGTCGTTTATACTCTTCGCCTGCATGGACGTATGCTTTGTCCACGGTCTCTATCGTATATAGAAGCCCTTGTGTCCATACCACGTCGTCCTGGCCGAGATAGTGTAGCAGCGACACCTTTTCCTCGACCACCTGTTTTGTACTTTCAGCAGCCCTCCCACGGCTCAGGTTGGGCACTATCGATATCTTCTCATAGCGCTTCACCGACAGCTGCGACACTGGGTCGAACGCCCTGAGCGAATCCACTGTGTCGCCGAAAAACTCTATTCGGTAAGGTGTCTCGTTGTCATACGAGAACACGTCAATTATTCCTCCTCGAACGGCATACTGACCGGGCTCCACCACAAAGTCAACCCTTTCGAACTCATATTCCCGCAGCACGTCGGTCATAAAGTCCATCGACAGCTCTGCACCCTGCATCACCTGCAAGGTGTTGCTGGTCAGAGTTCTCGACGACACGACCTTCTCCGACAGCGCCTCGGGATAGGTCACCACCACCAGGTTGCGCCCTGCGTTGAGCTGCTTTATCACCTCCGACCGCTGCAGCACGTTGGCGTTATCGACCTCTTCGGTTTGGTAGGGGCGGCGGTAGGTTGTGGGGAACAGCATCACACGCTTGTGGTCAATGTCGGCCTCGGTGTCGCCGAGAAGGGTCTCTATGTCGTTCAGCAGATAGTATGCGTCGTCCTTGTTCGATGCTATGTGCAGGTGTGTGCGGTATGGGTTGTCTCTGTACATCAGTGCCGCCAGCACAGCCGTCGCCGACCCTGCCACACCCGACAGGTGCACACGTGCCTGCCCCTCGGCCAGCGCTTCCTTCAGCTGGCTTACAACAGCCGACCCGCTATATATATCCAGTAAATTCATCTTTTACAAAATGCAAAACTACTAATAATTCCACAATAAGATCGAGTCCCTCCGCGTTTTTATTAAGGCTGACGCACTTGCGCAGCCAAACACCAACACAATCACGCAATAACGCAATCACACATTAACACGATAACCCCATGACCACCATCCTCTGGGCCGACGACGAGATTGAACTTCTCAAGCCCCATATCCTTTTCCTCGAAGAGCGCGACTATAAGGTCGTGCCAGTAACCAGCGGCAACGAAGCCCTCGACGAACTCGCCGTCCAAGACATCGACATCGTCTTCCTCGACGAGAACATGCCTGGGCTCAGCGGTCTCGACACCCTCACCCAAATCAAGAACCGCTACCCATCCATCCCCGTCGTCATGATTACCAAGAGCGAGGAGGAACATATCATGGACGAAGCCATCGGCAGCAAGATAAGCGACTACCTCATCAAACCCGTCAACCCCAAGCAGATACTCCTCACCGTCAAGAAGCACACCGAAGCCAAGCGCCTCACTAGCGAGAAGTCCTCCATGTCCTACCAGCAGCAGTTCCGCGAAATCGGCATGGAACTCGGCGGGCGTCTCGATGCGCACGAGTGGGTCGAGCTCTACAAGAAACTCGTCTATTGGGACCTCGAACTCGCTGACAACCAGGACGAGAACATCCACGACATCTTCCGCTCCCAGAAGTTGGAGGCCAACCAGCAGTTCTGCCGCTGGTACGAACGCAACTACGAGGACTGGCTTGCTGGACGCGGCGAGAAGCCCACACTCTCGCCCATGGTCCTTCGCGAGCGGCTCTTCCCGCTCCTCAAGGAGGAACGTCCCACGTTCATGATTGTCATCGACAACTTCCGCTACGACCAGTGGAAGTTCATCCAGCCCGCCATCGAAAGCCACCTTCGTGTCGACGACGACAGCATCTTCTTCAGCATTCTCCCCACCACCACGCAGTTTGCACGCAACGCCATGTTCGCCGGCCTCATGCCAGCCGAAATCGAGAAGAAATACCCCCAGTATTGGGTCAACGAAAACCAGGAAGGCCACAAGAACCAGTACGAAGACCAGCTCCTCGACGAGAACCTACGTCGCAACGGCCTCAACCTCCGCCACACCTACCACAAAGTCCTCAACGCGCAGTACGGCAAGCGCCTGGTGGACTCCATCCCCGACATGATGCAGAACCGCCTCAACGTCGTCATCTACAACTTCATCGACATGCTCTCCCACGCCAGCACCGAGAGTGACATCGTGCGCGAGCTCGCCGGCAGCGAACGCTCCTACCGCTCGCTCACCCTCTCCTGGCTCGAGCACTCGCCGCTCATGGAGTTCCTCAAGGAGCTCTCCGAACGCGACGTGAACATCGTCATCACCACCGACCACGGCTCCACTATGGTCGATCACCCCGTCAAGGTCAAGGGCGATACCTCCGTCTCCGTTAACCTCCGCTACAAACAGGGCCGACTCCTCGACTACAATCCTAAAGAGGTCTTCGAAGTTCGCGACCCTCACCGTATCGCCATGCCCAAACTTTACGTCACCTCCCCCTACATCTTCGCCCATGAGAACGACTTCTTCGCCTACCCCAACAACTACAACCAGTACGTCCAGTACTACACCGGCACCTTCCAGCACGGCGGAGTCTCCATGGAGGAAATCATGATACCCTTCATAACCCTCCGCCGCAAATAACCCCAGCGACTTTGCAGCGGCTTTGCAGTGGCTTTGCAGCGACTTTGATAATAAAAGCGCTACTTCCAGTCCTCTGGCGAGAAACTTTGGTGTGACACCTCTACGCCGTCTTCCAGTTGATAGACAAACGAGAGCGTTGACCCAAGTTGTTCCAGCAGCATCAGCGTTTCTTTACCGTTGTCGTTCGAACTCATGGTGTTGAGCGACATACGGCTCTCCTCGACGGCATGAACTCGTATCGCAGCCATCATCAACTCGTCGTCGAGCGAGCGGCTTGTGATGCCCTCCATCGTGCAGTGGAACGCCACCTCGTTGGCCGCCTTGTCGTAGCGAAGGCTGTCAATCCTCGTCAGCTCGCTCATACGCACCGGGCAGCTCTGGTTATACTGTTCAACCGCCGTGCGAAGTGAGTGCTCCGCCGTCTGCCGACAAGAAACCAACAGCAACAATGCTAACAAGGGATATAAATATTTGTATTGCATGATTTGTGATTAGTAAATAGTGATTAGTGATTAGACAAATGAAAATTGTTGACTGCTGACTGCTAATCGCCCTTTGCGGGCAAGCTCTTAAAACTTTACTTAAAACTCAAATCCGTACAGTTCTTCGCCTTTGATATTCTCGAAGATGTATTTGATTGAAATCCCGTTGTCGCGGTATATCCGCATGGCGGGGTTTGTCTCGAGGTCGGCGGATATGCTGGCTTGCAGCCCTTCGAGCAGCGAACGGTCCACGCTTTCGGGCGTGATGCCTTCGCCACCGATGCGGAACACGTATGTGACCGCTGTCTCCTCGTCGTCCAGCGTAACCGACTGCATCGTGATGCCTTGGGCTATCTCCATCGGGCAGGCGGCGTTGGAGTTCTGCACGTCGCGGCGTATGATGTCCATGGTGGCGGAGTTTCCGTCGGTAGCGTCGGCCTCTGGGTCTATGTCGAAGCACTTAACCTGCCGTCCATCGGCATATTGCAGCACCAGTGAGAGGTCGCAGTCGGACTGTTTCAAGATGCGCTCAAACTGCGGGTCGTCCTTCAGCCCTTGTGCTAGCAGAGCCGACACCTGCCTGTTGTCCAGCCCTTCGAGGTTCGCCTCCACCACATCCTTCATCCACTCTTCCTCATAGATGCCAAACAGCGTGACGTAATAAACAACCACCGGACTCTCCAATTGCCCTGTCCGGGCACGGACCTGACCGCTGACCACTATGCTGTCGAGCCGCATCCCGTCGGTGATGGTGACCGGGCAGCGTTTGTTCGCGTGACGCACTATTTTCTCGAGCTCCGTCTCATGATGGCACGACGAGAAAACTATTGCAGTACAAATAATAAGAGAAATAAAAATGTTCCTTTTCATATCTTGAAACTAAAAACTTGAAAATCACTCCACGCCTTTCATTGTAAGCGATATTCTGTGTCGCCGCAGATCCACCTCCATCACCTTCACTTTCACATGCTGGTGCAGGTGTACCACCTCCGACGGGTCGTTCACGCGGCGGTTGGCCAGCTGGCTGATATGCACCAGACCGTCTTGATGCACACCCACATCGACGAAAGCGCCGAACGCAGTGATGTTCGTCACTATGCCAGGCAGCACCATCCCTTCGCGCAGGTCCTCTATCTTCGACACGTTCTTGTCGAATTCAAACACCTCGAACTTCGCCCTGGGGTCGAGGCCGGGCTTGTCGAGCTCCTTCATGATGTCCTGCAAAGTAGGCAGGCCGCAGTCGTCGCTCACAAAGTTTTTTATGTCCACCTTGTTGCGCGCCTCCTTGCTGTCCACCAGCGTCTGCACGTCGCATCCCACTGACTTCGCCATCTTCTCCACCAACGCGTAGCGCTCGGGGTGTACGGCGCTGTGGTCCAGAGGGTTCTTCGACTCCCTCACCCGCAGGAATCCCGCACTCTGCTCGTAGGCTTTGGCACCCAGCCGCTCCACTTTCAGAAGGTCCTCGCGGCAGGCGAAGGCCCCTTCGCGGTTGCGGTAGCGCACTATGTTGTCGGCCAATGCCGGACCTATGCCGCTCACGTATGAGAGTAGCTCGCGCGAAGCGGTGTTCAGCTCCACTCCGACGCTGTTCACGCAGCTCATCACCACGTCGTCAAGACTGCTCTGCAGCATCTTCTGGTCCACGTCGTGCTGATACTGCCCCACACCTATCGACTTCGGGTCAATCTTCACCAGTTCCGACAGCGGGTCCATCAGACGGCGTCCTATCGACACCGCACCTCGCACCGTCACGTCGTAGTCGGGGAACTCCCTCCGCGCCACGTCCGAAGCGCTGTATATGCTCGCACCGCTCTCGTTCACCACCACCGCCACCACCTTCGTCTTGAAGTGGCAGCGCTGCACCACCTCCTCCGTCTCGCGTCCGGCCGTGCCGTTGCCTATGGCGATTGCCTCTATATGGAACGCCTCCACCAGCGCCTCCAGTTTGGCTATCGCCGCACGCTCTTCGCGCACCGAGGTGAAGGGATATATCGTCTCGTTGTGCAGCAGTTGTCCCTGCGCGTCGAGGCATACGGTCTTGCATCCCGTGCGGAATCCAGGGTCGATGGCCAGTATGCGTTTCTGCCCCAGCGGCGGAGCCAGCAGGAGCTGTTTCAGGTTTTCGGCAAACACCCTTATAGCCTCCCTGTCGGCTTTCTCTTTCAGCATCGCCCTGTATTCGCTCTCAATCGAAGGCTCCATCAGTCGCTTGTAGCCGTCGTGCACGGCCATCCTCACCTGCTCCGCCGCCGGCGACGTGTTGTGCACATAGTGGCGGTCCAACGCGGCGTAGGCCTCTTCTGCATCCGACGGCAGCACGTGAACCCTGAGAAAACCCTCCTCCTCGCCACGCATGAGGGCGAGAATCCTGTGGGACGGTGCACGCATCGCCTGCTCGCTCCAATCAAACCACGACTCGAACTTGTGTCCCTCCTCCTCCTTGCCTTTCACCACCGTCGACGAGAGTTGCGCCTTGCGGCGGAATATGTTGCGTACCACGTTGCGCGAGCCCACGTTCTCGTTCACCCGCTCGGCTATGATGTCGCGGGCACCGGCCAGCGCGTCGTCGACTGTGGCCACCCCCTTCTCCTCGTTGACGAACTCGCGAGCCATGTTCTCCAGCGGGATGTCAGCCTGCCTCATCAGGCGGTCGGCAAGGGGCTCCAGCCCCTTCTCGCGAGCAATCATGGCGCGCGTGCGGCGTTTGGGTTTATATGGCAGGTAAAGGTCTTCCAACTCCTGGAGCGTTTCGGCCTTTTCGAGTTGTGCCCGCAGATCGTCGGTCAGTTTTCCCTGCCCGTCGATGGATTCGAGTATCGACTCGCGTCGTTTGTCTATCTCTTTCAGTTTAAGCAGAGCGTCGCGGATAGCTGCAATCTGCACCTCGTCGAGCGACCCCGTCGCCTCCTTGCGGTATCGGGCGATGAAAGGTATGGTCGCACCCTCTTCAAGCAGCGCTATGGTGCGCGCCACCTGCTGTACAGACAGGTTCAGTTTCAGGGCGATAATATCGGCATAGTTTGTCATAAGGCTAGTTACATTTTCATACAAGAATGAAAGCAAAGATACTAAAATAGTTTGACTCACCGCATTTGATTTATTTAATATGTGTTCGCAGACTTCGTCACAAGACTGACGCACTTCATTTTAGGTGGATGTTGGTAATTTTGAATTTCAAAGGTTTGAATTAGGGTGGGAGTTAGGTGGGCGTTGGTAGGGAGTTGAAGCGGTTAATTGTTCAGTATTAATGGTTTACGATTGAGGGGCTGGTTTTAAGTCTTGAAATCCAGGCGGTTGGCACTTGGTGGATGAATGGTGAATTTCGATGCAAAGATACGCCCACCCCATTGCGGTTTACGAATAAAGCCACAAAAATATTTTCACCCACCACACAATCCGCTGACAACCAACCTCAAACCTACAGCCACGATGCACCCCAAATCACTTAAAACTTACAGCTTAATACTTACAAAAAAACTCCGTATAAACTCCGAATAAACTCCCAGCGTCAACATTCGAAATTCGAAATTCAAAATTATTAAAACCTCCCAATCTTCTCCACATTACTTCTTTGGGATTTAATATTCTGAAGAACAATAGTATAGCTTGTCTTCTCCAAGTTTGCCGTTGCACCGTTGCAGTTCCAGGTGAAAATTCCCCCTATTGTAAACCTAATTGCAACGGTGAGGGCTTAGTTTGCTGGTTTATAGGTGGTAAGGTACCGTTGCAGTAGTTGAAAACCACCTCTAAAGGGGCTAAAATTGGGCAAAAAACAGGGATTTTTATGCCGAAAAACGATCAAAAAAGCAGAAAAAACTCTAAAAAAAGAACAAAAAGCCGACAACCAAATCAGGAAAAATTGTGCAAATATTGACTGCCGATCACGTTGTTTTTTGCAAAAACCATCCGGTTTTGGAGTCGAATGGCTGAAATTTCAGGAGGCCTATTTGCTTTCAAAGTGTGCTGAAAAGTGTTAAAATTTGGTTTTTTGATATCAATTTTGAGGCTTTTTAGAGAGAAAAATGTGTGTTTTTGTCCCAATTTGAAGTTCAGAACTTGTGAATCGAAGCATCTTAAAAATTGCCATCTTATTGATTATACACATGTTAAGCAAGCATTTTAACCGCCATCCGTTACAGTTACAGTTGTTACAGTTCGAAATTTGACTTGTTGATAGGTTTGATGTTGATATGATGATATGTTAATATGTGAAGTTGTTCATTGACCGATGACTACTCAAAACTATTTTGTATCTTTGCAAACCGTAAATAGAACGATAAGTATTAACCAAAATTACAACGATTGAGATAGATAAACAACGATAATTAAATAATTCAGAAGCGTTTTTGCTTTTCTTTGATAAACTCGAAACCTAGGAAATTTCGATTGTACTACAAAAGAAGGTGAAACGCTCACGGATGCCGTGAGCTTTCTTGTCGTAGTACAGGGTTTTCCTAGGACCTCGAGTTTGACAGAAGCTCGCGGTTCTTTTTTATATGCATCTTTCAAAGCAATCCAACCTTATTAGAATACAAACATAAATAATACAATCGTGAAAAGTTACTCCAATGAAAAACAAGGTCAGGATAGTTTCTATCTTGTTTACCTTCCGCACGTTGACTCCAGCCTTACTGAAGATCAGATTCTCAACGACTACACCGACGGAGTCGTCAATGGCAATATTTTGGAATTCAAACTCCAAATATCGAACCTCAACAGCACATTGTTCCAGGCGATTAAGTATTTGTCTGTGATGAGGATTAAGGGCAAGCCTGTTCCGAAAAACATACTTCTTGTATCTCTGAACGATGACAAATGCTACCTATATGATAGCAGCGACTATCTTAACGACATTCAAAAGGTTTACATTGGTGGTGCAAGTTCTAACAATGGCTCTTTTGTCGGGAAATCACCGCTGGAAACCATCGACCTAGACACACATTTAGGGCAAGCAAGGGTTGTTGCGTTGCTTCGCGAGAACAAGTACACAAAGATTGACATTGATGTGAACTGCATTGTCGGTTGGGCAGAGCATTTCTACCGAATAAACAAGTCGTTGAATGTGCGAAAAGAGGATTTTATCGGTGACGCAACAGGTCTTCACTCGACAATTGGTGAAATACGAAAACCTAATGTGTTCAAGGATTATATCAATCCGTACGAAGGTGAAAGCAATGAGGCTTTCGGATACCTAATGGATAAGTTGAACGATAACATTCAGAAAAAGAATCTGGGGACTTTCTACACGCATGAACTTTACGCAGAAAAATCGTTGGAACTTGTGCGAGAGGCAATCAAACGAGTGCCTGAAGGGAACGACTATATCATACTTGACAGATGTGCGGGAACGGGCAATCTTGAGCTACATCTGAACGACGAGGAACTATCTCACACAATATTATCGACATTAGAGTATTACGAGTATCGAGTTCTTGTAGAGAGACTCGGAGATAAAGTTAGACACATTATCCCTCCGGTAGAAACCTCGGACACGTTCAACAAAGGGATGGTTTTGGGTGCGGATGCGTTGACGCAAGAATATGTGGAAAATCCAATCATACAGCAGTACCTAAAGAATGAAAAATGTACTGTTATTATGTTTGAGAATCCTCCATACGCTGAGACAACCTCGCTTGAACACCAAAGACATGGAGCTGGTCGAGCTTCGTCCGTATGGAAGCATAGTTATGTCGTAAATGAAATGCGAAAAGAGGTAAAAGGCCAAGCTCTTAACGATATGGGAAATGTCTTCATTTGGTCGGCGTTCAAATTCTATCTTAGACAAGATACGGATAGCTATATTGTGTATTCTCCTGTGAAATATTGGAAGTCTCAAAAGCTGATTGACAAGAAATTTATGGATGGTTTTGCGTTTAACCGCAGGCATTTCCACACAAATATCGATGCCTGTGTTTCGTGCATATATTGGAGCAATGAGGAAGATAATATTATTGAGCTATATTTGGATGCGTATGATATAGATGATAAAATACAGAAAGATAAAAAAGTTGAGTATTTGTCAGGGGGTGGGAAATTGGCAGTGAAGCGAATTGATGAAATGTTTAGCAAACGTTATTACGACAAACGGTCTTTTGTATTTTCAGAACAAGATGGGGTATTAATTGGCCTGAATGGCGAAGAATATACAGGAAATCTAAAAAATAGATTAATACCGCTTTATTCCGAAGATATGGCAGGATATTTGGTGGCTCATAGTTTTGGATTCGATAATCCTGATGCAAAGTCCAGTTTATTAGTTGCTGGGCGTTATGACGGAAATGGTTTTTACATCCACAAAGACAACTATCTCGAAAAGCTCCCAATGTTTGCGGCAAGTAGGTATGTGACTTACAATCGCTGTTGGACGGAACGAGCGAGAATTATGAAATCGGCTGATGGATATGTTAAGTTCGGAAAAGATGTAAAAAGCCACAAATGCGACGATTTCCTGTACAAATGCCTCTTGTTTACCGTTTTTGAAACGCAGAACCATTGTCGTGAGTTCGTTGGAAGCGACGAAAGAACCTACCGAAACCAATTCACTCTCGACACAACCAATGGTGATACACTTGCTGCAACCGACATAAAGAAGATGAAAATGAACGCCGACGAACAGGTTTTGGTCGGTTTATGGGAAAACATATTAAAGGAGGCAAAGAAGACAAAAGAGTATGACAAAAGGTGGAATTATGGCTTGTATCAGATAATAAACGAGCTGGATACAACATACGAGGACGCCAACGGTGTTACCCAATACAACTACACCCAACTGCACACTTATATCACAACACTCAAGCAGAAAGTCAAAGAATACTACCTGAAAGAGATTGTTCCCGTCCTATTTAAGTATGAGTTTCTGAAATAATTACTCCCGACTTTCCCCGTTGTTCGGTTCCTGTGACATGTTCCGTTGTGGCGGATTTGTAATCATGAGCGGTCGAAAGATTGTAAACATCAAATAATAAGTTATTTATTGGAGGGTTGATGATGTTTGTTTTTAATCTTTTGACACATGGTATCACTCAAAAAACAAAAGCGACCACGAGCAATATGAGATTAAAGTTCAATTCAGACTTGATTTGCTTATGACTATCAAGTTTAAAGTACTGCTTATTAATAATATATAATCAAGGAAAATCTTTCGACCGCTCGTGATTTGTAATCCGACACAAGCATCTTTTGGGTTTTGTAATTCCAGATTTTTGTCCTAGGTGTTTTTTGCAATTCTTGTCTTTCTCGGCTTCTGTTTTACGAATAATGCAGGTACATTTCTTGTCAGTATCGGCAAGATTTGTATCTTTGTATCGCGTTTTGGGATGAATCCTTGCCGATTGTATGGAATGAATCGGTGTGTAATAATAACTAATAGTTGAAGGTATGTCGAAATTGTTTACCGTATTATTTTTGTTTTGCGCTGTGGCTGGATGGGCGCAGCAGCCGCTGCTCACCACGCATTGGACGCAGGGTGACCCGTACAATAGGCTATGTCCGGCCGATCCGCTGGAGGACTACAACCATTGTTATGCCGGTTGTCCGGCTGTCACGATGGGGCAGATAATCAATTATCTGAAAACGACGCAAGGCACTCGCTTTGACGATGACGACGACTATTCCACAGGGAATTACTTTGGCCGGATGTTCAATATCGATGACGATTGGGAGGCTTACCAGTTCCCATCGTTCGAGCAGTTGAACATGCTGCTGGATTCGGCCGATGCCGCCTTTGTTCGCGGCGATGAACTTACCGACTCGATGACGGCGGCTCTGGTTTTTGCTTGCGGTGTGGCGTGTAAGCAGGTCTATTCTGCATCGAGTTCGTATGGTTCGGGCACCTTCTATGTGGATCAGGCTTTTGCGGCATATCAGCGTTTCGGCTTCAGCGAGTGTCAAATGTTTCGTGAACCCGACTCGGCGATGTACGCCACTTTAATTGCCAACCTGCAAGCCGGTTATCCTGCCCATCTGGCCGTTGAAAGTGCGGACGGAAGGTCCGGACACAACGTGGTGGTTGACGGCTATCGCGAGAGCGACGGCAAGTTTCATATCAACTTCGGCTGGGGAGGGAGCAGGGACAATTGGTACCCAATTCCCGATAGCAATGGTTTCTCGTACGGCTGGACGAAGATAGAGGGAATTATAGTGAATATCATTCCCACCACCCCGGCTGTGGGCATCGCCGACATGCCACAAACTCCCCGCTCCAAGATTTCCATCTATCCCAACCCTACCACAGATGTTATCCATCTGAAGGGACTCACTTGTGAAACGGTGGATTACGCCATATTTAACGCGATGGGTCAAAAGGTGGCGGAAGGCTCGTCTGAGGGAATCGTCCCCGTTGCGCAACTGGGGAAGGGGATTTACCTGTTGCGAATAAAGGCTGACAAGCACATGGAGACAGCCAGATTCGTTGTGAGATGATTGTATCCTGATATTCGTCCTAATCGACGGGGCATAATGTTTTGCACTTCTCAATGAAAAGAATCTACGATTTTCTCGCCGGTATCGGCAAAGATTGAATCTTTGCATCGTGTTTTAATATAAAAACTTGCCGATAATTACGGATTCCTATAAATGACACATTCTGCATTAAGAGAATGGTCGGCAACGAGTTTTCGGCTTTGCTGGCGCCGCTCGGATGATAATATGTGGTTTGAGGGATTTTTTGTACTTTTGCAGCGTTTCTAAAAACCAACACTTTTTATAATTAATTGTAATGCAGAAGTTTTTTATAGCTACGTATCATTTTTTCAAGAAGCATCGGGCACTGATGTGGATTATGATGACGGTGTCTTTCGCCATCTTCGTGGCTCTCGCCTCGCAGCTTAAATACGAGGAAGACGTCACCAAGCTGCTGCCCGAGACCGAGAAGTCGAAAAGCAGCCGTCTGGCGTTCGGCCAGATGAGCATCAAGGACAAGATATTCATCCAGATTGAGCGGCAGAACGACAGCGTCACGCCCGAAGATATGGCGATGCTCTGCGACGAGCTGGTGGACAGCATAGTGGCTCCCGACTCGTGTCACGGATTGATAAAACACATACTTTACCGCATAGAAGACGACTGGATGGTGAACGGGCTCGACTACGCTCTGGAGCACTTCCCCTCGCTGCTGCCCGAATCGGTGTATGGCGGTTTCGACTCGCTGCTGACTCCCGCCACCCTTGGTGTGACGATGAAGCAGAACGCCGCCACCCTGGAGGAAGACCCGGAGGGAACGCTCTCGAACGTGCTGCCCTACGACCCCGCCAACCTGCGCGAAGCCATGATGGGCGCTCTGCCACAGCGCTCGATGATGAATACCAAGACTATCGAGAGACATTTCTTCTCGACGGACTCGTCGGTGGTGATAGCCTACCTGACGCCGAACATAGGCTCGTTTGACTCGAAAGAGTGTGCCAAGATAGTGAAGAAACTGGACAAATGCGTGAAGGAGTTCAACATGGCCCATCCCGAAGTGCAGGCTGTGTTCCACGGGGCGTCGGTGTTGAGCGCAGGCAATTCGAACCGGATAAAGAAAGACATAGTGATAACGGTGGCCATCTCGCTGCTTATAGTGCTGGTGGTGCTGCTGATATGCTACCGCACCCCCTCGACGATAGCGATGATTGTGGTGCCGCTGCTCTACGGTACAGCGATGGCGATGGCATGTGTGTTCCTGATAAAAGGGCGCATGTCGATTATGGCATTGGGGTTGGCGGCGCCGATACTGGGCATAGCGATGAGCTACATACTGCATGTGCTGACGCACTACAAGTATGTGATAGACCCGATAGAGGTGCTGCGGGAGCAGGCGACGCCGGTGGTGCTGAGCTGTCTAACGACGATAGGCGCTTTCGCAGGATTGCTGTTCACCACGAGCGAGCTGTTGAAAGACTTCGGCATCTTCGCCTCGATAGCGCTGGTGGGGACGACGCTCTTCGCCCTAATTTTCATGCCGCAGTTCTTCAACGAGACGAAACAGAGCCACAACCGCAAGGCTTTCGCCATATTGGAGAAACTCAACGGCTTAGCCCCCGACCGCAAGCCGTGGCTGGTGGGCGCCATAGCACTTGTAAGTGTGGTGTGCATCGTGATTTCGGTAAATCCTAAAACCAAGGTACATTTTGACAACAACCTCCAGAACATAGGCTACAGGAGCGACATGGTGCGCCACTCGGAGAAGATTTACAAGGAGGTAATAAATCACGGCTACAACGTGAAATACTATGCCGCCGAGTCGAGTTCGTTCGACACCGCGCTGGCAATGAACAAGGCGATGCTGCCCAAGGTGGACTCGCTGTATGAGGCGGGCGCGATAGTGCAGTATAACGACATTGCGCGCATGGTGCTCACCGACAAAGAACAGCAGACGAACATAGACCGCTGGAAAGACTACTGGAACGAGAACCGTGTGGCACAGACGAGGCGTGACGTAGGCAAGGCGGCAGCAGCTGAAGGCCTCGATGCCGAGATGTTTGAGCCGTTCTTCACGCTGGTGGAAGCCGACTACGAGCCAGACGCGATAGCTGAAAGCGGCATAGTGCCTGACGAGCTGGCCTGCAACTTCATGGAGAGAATTGAAGGCGGCGATGCAGAGACGGCAGATAAATACCTGGTGTTCACCTCGGTGCTTACCGACGACTCGAACACATACAAGGTGGCTGACGTGCTGACGGCACAGCCTGGCGTCATCGTAGCCGACCCGTTCTACTATACCGGCGACATGGTGAACATAGTGCATAAGGACTTCAACATCATACTGCTCATCTCGTCGATATTCGTCATAGTGGTGCTGCTCATCTATTACCGCAGCCTGCTTATGGCGCTGCTGGCGTTCCTGCCGATGTTCCTGAGCTGGTATATAGTGCAGGGCATCATGTCGATATTCCACATAGACTTCAACCTGATAAACATCGTGCTGTCGAGCTTCATCTTCGGCGTGGGCGTCGATTATTCGATATTCATCTCGAACGGCCTAATCACAACGGAGCGAGGCAACGACAACACCATACTCTCGTACCACAAGACCGCCATCACCTTCTCGGCGTTCATACTGGTGGTGGTGCTGGGGTCGCTGCTGCTGGCAGCCCACCCAACACTGCACTCGGTGGGTCTCTGTGCGCTGATAGGCATGGTTTCAACCATATCGATATCCTACTGTCTGCAGCCCTACCTGTTCCGTCAGCTGATGAGAGTGCCTGTCTTCAAGAAAAAAATACTCAAAACGAAATAAAACAGCGGTTGGGCAGACTAAAGTATTGCAAACAGAAAATAATGATATGCAAATGAACATCAAAAAATTAATCCTCCCTATAGTACTTTTCGCCTTGTTTGGCTACTCTAACACAGCCTTTGCCCAAAGCGGCGACAAGGCCCTCGACAAGATTGAGTCGGTAGGCAAGAAACACACCTCCATAACCGGTAGCCTGACGCAGGTGCGCACCACCGCCGCGAAGGCGAAGATAGATATGGCGGGCACGCTCTACTATACCGACAAGACCCAGTTTGCCATCAACTACACCACGCCTGCGGGCAACCGCACCGTCATCAACGGACAGAATATGCTTCTCATAGCGAAAGGCAAAAACCAGAAGTTCAACCTGCCCAAAAGCCCGTCGATGCAGAAGCTCGCAAACTTCCTTATCGACGCGATGGCCGGCAGAGTGAAGGAGATAGCCACCTCGAACAATGCCGACTATACGGTGAAGGAGAGTGGCGGCACTTACACCGTGGAGATGACCGCACGCAAGAAAGCGGCCAAAGGGTTCTCATCGATACGTCTGGTGTATCGTCAGAGCGACTGCGTGATGACTGAGATGGAGACGGTGGACTTCAGCGGTGTGAGCAACCTGTACAAGATGACCGACATCAAGGTGAACACCGCTGTCGACGAATCGGTGTTTAAGTTTTAGTGATTAGTGGTCAGTGAATAGAGTCTAGAGAGTGCTAACCACAAACCACTGACTGCTAACTGCTAATTGCCCTGTGCGGGCACGGGCCTAAATTCCTTTTTCGCGGCAGAACTGCTCGACCAATTCTATCAACTCCTCGCCAAAAGCGCGGAGTTTTATTTTTCCTATGCCTTTGACCTTTGAGAGCTCTGGAATGGATCGCGGCAGCGTTTTAGCTATGCCCATCAGAGCCTTCTGAGTCAGGACCTGATAAGCCCGCACGTCGGCTTCCTCGTATTTCTCACGACGCCAAGCGATGAGGCGTGGGAGAATTTCGGGATAGTCCAAATCGTAGAGGTTTGAAACCTCTTCGGTTTTAGATTTGGTTTTGGATTTGGTTTTGGACTCCGTTTTACCGTCTTTCAGCAGGTAGTCACATTTGGCTTTCTGATAGGCTTCCACGGAGTAGCCCTTTTCCACAACACTCTTGAGACAAGCGCATTTGAGACCTATAATCGACGAGAAGGTCTCTGCCATATCCTTGAATCTTGCCGCATGCTCTTTGTTGTCTATCTCCACATCCAGGAGCGGCAGCATCGACTTTTGAGAGTCGGTAAGCTGGGTTTCGAAATAGGCAACGGCCTTGGATATGCGGTCGGCGACAATAGCTTTGGCCTCTGCCGCGGTGGTGGCGCCAGATGTCATGCGGGCTATCTGGTTGCGGAACTTGTCATAGACTTCGGCCAGTGCGGCCAGGCGAGGCATCTGTTCGTTCCATTGAGATACAGCCTTCGGTGCGATGTTTGTAAGGTGGGCGCGGTTGAACTGGTCTATCTTGAGCGAGATGTCATAGAGCTGATTGACGGAACGGAGGTCGAACAGCATGTCTATATAATAGTTGAAGGCGTTGCTCTCGTAGCGGCTGCGAGTCTCCTGCTCGGAAGGCTGTGCATTGCTGAACGACTCCACGTCGCGGTTGTCGAACGAGCAGGAGGAGGAAATGCGGCTGCTCAGAACCAATCCCTCGAGCGAGCGGCAACGGCTTAAAGCCACATACACCTGCCCATAGGCGAAAGCGTCTGCGGCATCGACTATGACGTTGTCGAAGGTGAGGCCCTGCGCTTTGTGGATGGTGACGGCCCACGCCAAACGCAGCGGATACTGGGTGAAGGTGCCATCGACCGTTTGGCGGATGGTCTTGTCGGACGGGTCGATGTCGTATTTCACGTTCTCCCACGACACGGGTTCCACCTCTATCGCCTCGCCTTCGCTCTCCACTACCACCCTCTTCTCCTCGTCGTCAAACGAGCTCACCACCCCAATCTTGCCGTTATAATAGCGTCCGGCGCCAGAAGGGTCGTTCTTCACAAACATCACCTGTGCGCCGACTTTTAGTTTTAGGCTCTTCTCTGCAGGATAGGAGCCCTCGGGGAAGGAGCCAGACACTGTTGCCTCGAACTGTCGCTCACGGGAGTCGAGTTTCTCGAGGTTGCGGCGGTTCACCAGGTCGGCCTGCACGTTGTGGGTGGTCAGCCTTATGGGTATGGAGCGCTGACCCTTGAAATGGTTTTCTATATCGGCGACGAAGCGGCTGTTGAGCAGCTGCAAGGTCTCGTTGTCATATTGGTTGTCGCGCATCCTGTTGAGCAGCGAGAGGAACCGCTCGTCCTGCTGACGATAGATGGTGCGCAGTTCGACGGTGATGTAGGAAAGCTTTTTGAACGCCTTGCTGTCGAAGAAAAACGGAGAGTTGTAAACCCGTTTCAGGTAAGGCTCCTCGTCGGCGGTAACCACAGGCGGAAGCTGGTGGATGTCTCCGATAAGCAGGAGTTGGACACCTCCGAAGGGGCGGCTGTTGCGACGGTATCGGCGCAGAGTGTTGTCGATGGAGTCGAGCAGGTCGGCCCGCACCATGGAAATCTCGTCGATGACCAGCAGGTCGAGGGTGCGTATGATGTCGATACGCGATTTGCGCATCTGCTTCTTGCCTTCGGGCAGTTGGTACTCGGTTATCAATTCGGACACATCGGGCAGGTAGGGGCAAGGCGGCAGCTGGAAGAACGAATGGATGGTAACGCCTCCAGCGTTGATGGCAGCCACGCCCGTAGGCGCCACCACCACATATCGCTTGTTGAGAATGGGCAGCACATGGCGCAGGAAAGTGGTCTTGCCTGTCCCAGCCTTCCCTGTAAGGAATATGGAAACGCCAGTGTTGCGCAGATAATTCTCCGCAAGCTCTAATTGAGGATTGGTCTGATAAGACATTCTGTTTGGCATCAGCTTATGGGCACCCTGCGGTCGAGGCCGAAGCTCATGGGCGACACCTTGAGGATGGGAGCGAACTGAAGACGTTTCCACTCGTTGATGCGCACCTTGCGGAGCACCTCCTTCACCACCTCGTCGTCATAGCCTTCGGCGACTATCTCCTCCTGACACATCTGTTCTTCGATGTGCAGGTTCAGTATAGCGTCAAGCACCTCATAGTCTGGCAGCGAGTCGGTGTCCTTCTGGTTGGGGCGCAGTTCGGCCGACGGAGCCTTGTCGATGGTATGTTGCGGGATAATCTCACGCTCGCGGTTGATGTAGTTTGAGAGTTCGTAAACCTCGGTCTTGTAGAGGTCGGCGATAACGCCGAGCGAGCCACAGCTGTCGCCGTAGAGGGTGCCATATCCCATAGCAGCCTCACTCTTGTTGGTGGTGTTGAGTGCAAGGGCGCCGAACTTGTTGGCGTAGGACATAACGAGTGTTCCGCGTATGCGAGCCTGCAGGTTTTCTTCGGTCACATCCTCTGCACGGTCGCCAAAGACGGGAGCCAGCGATTGTTTGAAGGCGTCGAACATGCCTTTGATAGGCACGATGTCGTAGGCGACACCCAGGTTGTTTGCCAAATCCTCGGCATCCTTGACTGAATGGTCGGTGGAATACTGAGAGGGCATGAGGAGACCGTGGACATTCTCAGGACCTATCGCTTCGGCAGCCAGCGCACACACCAAAGCCGAGTCGATACCACCCGAAAGACCCAGAACAGCACGTTTCTGTCCGTTCTTCTCGAAATACTCTCTTATACCCATTATGAGAGCCTTGTGGACCAGGTCCACTGCCTCGGGTTTCTCATCCCCACACTCCTCGAGCAGCTGCATATCGACACTCTGCGACCACTCCTCGAAATAGGGGAACTGAGTCAGGAGTCCGCCTGCGGCGTTCAAAGCCAGCGAGCCGCCGGCAAAGAGATAGCTGCCTTCGCCGCCTATGCGGTTGACATAGACCAGCGACGAGTTGAGGTTCTCCACAATCTTGCGCATACGATAGCGAGTGCGGTATGGGCGGTTGTAGTCGAACACGTTGCAGCCACAGCATACCACGATGTCGGGTTGCTCGATATTATGTTTGCTCAACTCTTTCAGGTCCTCATAGAATCCTATCGCTATGCGCTGTTCCTGAAACTGTATGAGCTGGACGCCTTCGCCGCGGACGAAATATTTCTGCTCGTCGGGCGAGAGGTATTTCTTTGACACGATGGCGCGGATGGCGCAGTTTTGGACAAAGACTATGGTGTTGCACAGTCCGCGGTCCTGCAGCTGCAGGGGCATGCCGATAAGGAAAGCACGGTGTTCGGATTGTGCGATGAGTTCTTGAAGTACGGCCTGCGCGCGCTTCTGAATGTCGGTATATGCCACAGAGCCGTAGAGAGGGCTTCCGCAGACGGTGCAGGCGGGGAACACTGTGAGCAGGGCAGATTTGGATTCGGGACGGTCGAGCTCTTCAAGTATCCACTTCAAGTTCTCTTCAGGATTATTAGTCGCAATATTGTGCTGTACGATATGGATGTTCATGGGAGGATTTGTTTTATGTTGATATGTTTTATGTTGATATGTTGATATGTTTTGTGTTGATATGTTTTGTGTTGATATGTTTTGTGTTGATATGTTTTATGTTGATATGTTTTATGTTGATATGTTTGGGGACGGTTAGAAACGGTAGCGGACACTTAGGGCGCCGCTGCCGCCAAGTCCCACGGCGTCGGAGGCACCGAGGATGTTATACCGTGGGAAGATGTCGATAGAAAACTGTATCGGGAAGTCAAAATTATATTCGATTCCGAGCTGTGCACCTACGCCGAGACCAAAATGATAGTCACCGAAATACCAACCGAGATTGATGCCAGGACCGACATACCAGGCGAGGCCTTTGACGATGGTCCAATGGAAATGGAAGGCGGTGGAGACGTTGAGGTAGCCCCACTTGTCACACTGCGCCCATCCGAGGTCCACCTCCAAGCGGTAGCGGCCTAGCACTTTCTGCCATGTGACATCAAACTCGCCCGAACGGTCGGGGCCTGCCCCTAAACGGAATCCGAAGGCGTCGCCCGAACGGTGGGTTCTGCTGGTTGCAGACAGGCTGTCAAGGCCGGCTTGGCTGGTGGAGTCGGCGACCTGTGCTGCCGCAAACGATGCCGTCAAGAGCAGAACGATATATAAGACAGCGACTTTCCTCACGTTGGCAAAACAATTTAACGGATGCAAAAATAATAAAAAACGGCCAATGAAACAAAGGTTTATTGATATATGATAAAAAGAAAAGAGGACAATCGTAAGTGATTTGTCCTCCTTGGTGCCCGGAACAGGACTTGAACCTGCACTCCTTTCGGAACACGCACCTGAAACGTGCGCGTCTACCAATTCCGCCACCCGGGCAACTCTTTTTGGTAGTAAAAAAGCAACTTTTGCGTTGCTCTTTTGTGCCCAGGACAAGACTTGAACTTGCACCGCCCTACGGCGACTACCCCCTCAAAGTAGCGTGTCTACCAATTCCACCACCTGGGCTTCGTTTTCTCTCGAAAGCGGTTGCAAAAGTACTACAAATTTTCGTTACGGCAAAATAATTTTTTGATTTAATTTATAATTTGCTGTGTATGATAGTGTTGGTTATGGGGTGCAATAAAAAATTTTGTCAATTAAAAAAAACTGCATACTTTTGCATCCGATTTTGAAAGCAAAAATCGATGCCCTGGTGGCGGAATGGTAGACGCGGTAGACTCAAAATCTGCTGTCAGCAATGGCGTGGGGGTTCAAGTCCCCCCCGGGGTACAAAACGGTGGTCAAACGACCACCTTTTTTTTAGTGACTACTATTTACTCTTAGTGCACTCAATGAGCGTTTCTCCTTTTTTTCTCTTGCGCGATACAATAATGAGCCAAGACCGCCGTTTGATAGCATTATGCAGACATTATGTGCCATAATGTGCAGAGTATTCCCCACGTTTTTTCCAGGGGGTGAGTTGAGAGGGTGGAATTCTAGGGTAATTCTAGGGTAACTTTAGGATAATTCTAGGGTAATTCTAGATCAAGGAGCTGTCAACAAGCATATAACTTCGAGTCAAAGTCTAGTCGGCTCTGACTTGACTCTGAGGTGGATTTGAGCTAATGCTGGGTTGGGTATGGTTTAACTTTGAGGTGAATTTGAGCTAATGCTGGGTTGGATATGGTTTAACTTTGAGGTGAATTTGAGCTAATGCTGGGTTGTCTATGGTTTAATTCTGAGGTGACTATGATTTAACTCCGTTCTGCTGGCGTTTCCAGTTGCTGTTTCCGTTTCCTTGTCCACAGGAAATGTGGTTGGCCGGTATGGGCAAGGATGCTTTAGAGGATGCCTCCAACAGCGGCCGCGAAGGTGAGGGGATTCCGATGAGGATATTTAAGGGGGTGTTATGGTGGGGATTTGTGATGATTTAAGTCGCTGTAAAACAAGTATGTGTGCGGTTGTTGAAATGTATTTTATATAGAATGGCTTGGGTGTGGGTTATTTTTTGTATTTTTGCAGTCTAAATAATCAATGATATGAATAAAAAAATTGGATTGTTAGCGGTGATGGCAGCGGCAGTACTGTCGCTGACTGTTGTGTCTTGCTCGAAGGACAAGGTGATAGTGGGGTTCTGGCAACAGGCGTCCGACCATCTGTACTATACTGACTCGACGGGCGTGGAGGATATGAAGAATCTGACGGACAGCGCGGTGACGCTCTGTTTTATGGATAACGATTCGGTGTATCTGAGCTATGGAGAGAGAAATCCGCTGCTGAACTATCCTCCGTATCTGCTTACGGATAGTCTTCGGAACGAGCTGGCGGCACTCAGAAACACGCTTACGCGCGACACTCTGATGTATGAGCTGACGGAGAACACTCTGAAGCTGGACACGATGGAGTACACGCTGGAGAAGCTGAAAGGGCGCTGGATGGTGCTGAGCACGACTGACTCGGTGGACGGGAAGTCGGCAAGGCGTGAGATTACGTTCTACAAACCGAGGAAATAGGGACGGGAATGGTGTCGATTGCATCGGATGCATCCCTGTTGAAGTACAACACTTTCGGTATCGACTGCAGGGCCAAGGAACTTGCGGTTATGACGAAGGTGGAGGACGTGGTGGAGCTTTCGCAGAGTGGGAAGCTGACGGAAGGGGGCTATGTGGTGATAGGACAGGGGAGCAACCTGGTGTTTGCGGAACGGTATGAGGGGTTGGCGCTGGTGATGGAGAACAAGGGTGTGAGGGTGACCGACGAGGACGAGGAGACGGTGACGGTGGAGGCGGCAGCCGGCGAGGTGTGGGATGAGTTTGTGAAGCGTTGCGTGGGCAACGGATGGCACGGGATAGAGAACCTGACGGCGATACCCGGAACCGTGGGCGCGTCGGCGGTGCAGAACATAGGGGCCTACGGAGTTGAGGCGAAAGATATGATTGAGAGTGTGTCGGCGTATGACGTGAGGGAGAAGAAGATTGTGGAGTTCGGGAATGCGGAGTGTGGGTATGGATACAGAGAGAGCCGGTTCAAACACGCGGAGGGCAAGCGATATGTGGTGACGAGCGTGAGGTACAGGCTGAAAAAGAGATATGAGCCGGTGCTGACATACAAGGCGCTGGCAGATGAACTGAGAGAGGGAGTAGGGAGAGACGCGCAGTCGGTGAGCGGAACGGTGGAGAGGATAAGGTGGTCGAAACTGCCGAAACCAGAGGAGCTGGGCAACGCAGGGAGTTTTTTCAAGAACCCTGTGGTGGGGAAGGAGAAATACGAGGAACTGAAACGAGAGAACCCCGATATGCCCGCCCACGAGACGGAGGAAGGCATGAAGCTGGCGGCGGGATGGCTGATAGACAGATGTGGATGGAAAGGGCGTACGATGGGGAGGTGCGGAGTGTATGAGAAACAGGCACTGGTGCTGGTGAACCGAGGCGGATGCAGCGGGGAAGAGGTGAGGGAACTGGCGAGGACGGTGGCGAAGGATGTGCGCGAACGGTTTGGCGTAGAGATAGAGTGCGAGGCGGAGTTTGTAGGATTTGACAAATGAAAAATTAGAAAGATGACGGATATATTCTGGAAATGGTTTGAAGAGAACAACGAGCAGCTGACGATGCTTGACGACCTCGAAAAAGGCGTGGCAGAGAATCTGCTGGAAGATATGCAGAAGGCACTTGACGCCTACTGCGAGGGTTTGACCTACGAGATTGGCGACCAGACGAACAAAGGACGGACGCTGACTTTCTCGGCCGAGGGCGACACGGATCTGTTCAAGTATGTGACGGATTTGGTGGAAGAGGCTCCGGACTTTGACTGGTGGGAATTTGTGGCGTTCAAGCAGCCGAAAGGGAAAGGACTGAAGGTGACATTCGATAAATACCGCTTCGACACCAAAAAGATGTATTTCATGGAGTTGGAAAACGAGGAGTCGCCGGATATGGTGGGGCTGCGGGTAGCGTTGGAAAATCCGGTGGAGGATGACGACCAGCTGGTGGGTGTGTATGTGACGGTGGAGGCGTTGATTGGCGAGTTCGATTGTGCCACGCTGATTGGATACCTTGATGTGTGTCCAATTCCTGCAGAACCGTTCAAAGAGGGATTCAAGTCAATGGACGACCTCCCGGAGTTTATAGAGTGGTTCAAGAACAGGTAGCGAACTGAAACAGGAAAGAATAAAGCAAAAACTAAAAAACATAAAACAACAGACAATATCATGAGCAAAGTGGATGTATTGTTGGGCCTCCAATGGGGCGATGAGGGAAAAGGAAAAGTGGTCGATGTGTTGACACCGCAATATGACGTGATAGCGAGATTTCAGGGTGGTCCGAATGCGGGACACACGCTGGAGTTCAACGGCATAAAACATGTGTTGCATATCATACCCTCGGGCATATTCCATGAGTCGAAGATAAATGTTATCGGCAACGGAGTGCTTATTGAACCGCGCATCTTCGCCCAGGAGGTGCAGGCACTGAAAGAGAAAGGTATAGACGCAACGAAGAACCTATACATATCGAAGAAAGCACACCTGATACTGCCGACACACCGTATGCTGGACGCCGCCAACGAGAAGGCCAAGGGAAACGCCAAGATTGGCTCGACCCTCAAGGGCATAGGCCCCGCCTATACCGACAAGATCGCACGTACTGGTATTAGGGTGGGCGACATTATGGAGTTCGACTTCAGAGAACACTACGAGTTGCTGAAAGTGCAGCACCTGCAGACGGCTCACACGCTGAAATTCGACGTCGAGAGCTTCAGAATCGACAACATGAGCGTCGAGGAATATGAGAAGGAGTGGATGGCATCGCTTGAGGTGCTGAAACAGTTCAAGTTCGTCAACAGCGAGTACTTCATCAACAAATGCCTTGACGAAGGCAAGAAGGTTTTGGCAGAAGGAGCGCAGGGCTCGATGCTCGACATCGACTTCGGCTCGTATCCGTTTGTTACGTCGTCGAGCACCATAACGGCAGGGGTATGCTCGGGACTTGGCGTCGCCCCGTCGAGGATTGGCCGGGTGATGGGCATAACGAAGGCATACTGTACGCGAGTGGGTGCGGGTCCGTTCCCGACTGAGCTGTTTGACGAGACCGGCGAGAAGCTTTGCCAGCTGGGACACGAATACGGCGCCACCACAGGCCGTTCGCGCCGCTGCGGTTGGATTGACATTCCGGCTTTGAAATATGCCTGCATGCTCAACGGTGTGACCGACTTGTTCGTCACCAAGCCGGACGTGATGAACGACTTCGACGAGATAAAGATGTGCACGCACTACGAGATAGGCGGCAAGCAGACGGATGAACTGCCGTATGAGTTCAATGCGGTGGAAATAAAGCCTGTCTATGTTGCATATTCGGGTTGGAAGCAGGAACTGAACGGAGCGAAGAGCTACGGAGAACTGCCTGCAAGACTGCTGGAATATCTGTATGCCATTGAGAAAATCACCGGTGTGAACATCATGGCCGTTTCGATAAGCCCAGACCGCAAAGACGTATTATTCAAACAATAAAAGGAAGGTTGCGGCGTTATAAATGCAAGAAACTTTTTCGGAGAAATACTAAACGACAAACACCAAATCAAGTAAAGATATGAAAAAACTGCTTCTGATTGTTGCCATGTGTCTGCCGATGTTCCTTTCGGCACAGACCAAGATAAAGGAAACAGACGTGCCCAAATCGGTGCTCCTCTCGCTAGAGAAGACATACGAGGCCTACAAGGTGAAGACCTGGTACCAGGCACCGGGGCAATACATAGCCGACGTCATGATAGACGGTCAGGCGGGCCGCTGCTATTTTACCGCCAACGGAGACTGGCAGTACACCACCTTCCCGACAGAACTGAAAGAGTGCCCGACGTTGATGAACACGTATTTCGTGAACAACTACCCGGGCTATCGTGTGAAACATGTGGATTATGTCGAGGAGATGAGTGGCGACAACTACTATCGTATGATAGTGGTGCGCAAGGGTGTGGGCGCCGAGGACTGCGAGATGGTGTTCGACACCAAGGGCAAGCTCATGAAGAACAACGCCCCCGACCCCGACGAGGTGAAAGCCGACTTCTATGCACGCAACAATCCCGAGGAGAAAAGCTTGAACAAGCGTCCTGCTCCGGAAGAGGATATTGCTTCGTCGCCAAAAGAGGCTCCGTCGAACGGCATCGTGGCCGCTTTCACCAAGAAGGTGCCCCCTGCACGTATAAGCGTTGGACCTGATTGGATTAAGCGTGGTAGCGACCAGTTTGTGGCCTACTATTCGAACAACCAGAAGGTGGAGTTTGAAGCTGTTTACGATGTGAACACCGAGAAGGCCATCATGACAGGCAAGGTGCTGCCCAAGGAACGCTACACCAACGCCATCATCAAATACTTGGACGAGAAATACAAGAACGAGAAGTATAAGGTCGAAAAGATGGTTGTATACGAGTATGACTCGAAATATCGTGACGACGCCACCGGCAAGAAACCCAAGCCCTATACATACGTTGTAGTGAGCCAGAAGGTGAAGGGGCAGAAGAAACCCAAATACACCCGTATGGAGTTCGACAACTCGGCCAAGTTCATGGGCCTGCTCGCCGCACCGCTGGATGAGAGAGACCTTCAGTAGTTATCAATAGTTCTGGCGGGCTATGAAAAGACATCTTATATTATTGGCTGCGCTTGTTGCGCCGATAATGCTCTGCAACGCGCAGAAAGCGGACAACAACGCGTCGGCATTGACGGAGGCACAGGCTTCGCAGGTGGCCAAGATACTGCTTCAGCACAATGTGATGATGGAGTACTGCGGGTGCTGCGAGGTTGCCGCCAAGAGTTGTGTGCAGATATTGAAGGTCACCCACGATTCGGTGAGCGTCACAGTGAACGGGGTGAATCTGGAAAACGGAGAGAAATACGTTAAGAAGATTGACGTGGCCGAGGCGTGGGTGCCGCAGCTGACGTCTGGTGCTATCAGCAAGATGCAGTGCGTCGGACAGCTGGCGAAAATCAACTGCGACCCGTGCACCAATCCGTCGGTGCCCAGTGGCGAAGTCGGAAAGAAGATGTTGGCTTTGGAATTGGACGGCTTGATGGAAGCGTCAGGCTCCAAGGCGACCAAGGATGGCCGGTATGATGTCAAGATTCCTAACCGCGACCTTGACGCTGCAAAGAAAATCCGTGCGTTGAAAGGAGACAATCTCAGCAAACCGTTGAAGAAGGAAGTTCAGAAGCTGACGCGTGACGGCGCGCCGGTGAAGCGGATTCCGAAAAATGCGGAGAACTAAAAAATAAGAGAGGGCCATGCATCGCGTGGCCCTCTCTCGTTATGGAACAGTTCCGGAAAATCAATCTAACAGGTGCGTGGGGGTGACCAGTCGGACAGCCAGGCCGAAGTGGCGTTTGCTGAAATTGTTCGGGTTTACTGCCGATTTTCCGAAGAAAAGTATGTTGCAGTTGGGGGCGCTCAGAGAAGTTGACGACCAGTAAAAGCCGCATCCGTCGTCGCCCTGGAACTTTGTGAACACGGTGTATTCCTCGCGGTATCCTGCAGCGGGAAGGAATACGGCGCCTGCCGATTGCATCTTGCTCCATTTTGCGCCCGTGTAGCGGTTTGTCTTATAGCCGTTCTCGAAGCCGGGAGTGAACTCCATGCCGTCGGGCAGCGTCCATCCTTCGGGCAGCAGCACAAGGCCTTGGACGTTGTCGATTTTAGCGAGGCCGTATTTTTGGCTCGCGCCTTGACGCTGGTTGAGCAGATAGGTCCACTCGTCTTTGGTGAGGGTGCGCCAGCGGCCAGGTGTGTTTCCGCCGTTCTCGATGGGGTTATACTGACCCCAGTCGGCGTTGGCGTAGATGCCGGTGAGGTTGGCGGATGTGTCGCCGCCAGGCATATAGTTTGTCGACAGTGTCGAGGTTGAGTAGGGCATATAAGCTTCGGCTCCGCTGCCCCATCCGCTGGTGCCCCATCCGAAGAGGTCAATCCATCCCGTATAGCTTGACGAGATGTTCTCGTTGTCGCGTCCGAGGGTCTCTTTCTGGCTTTCGGCAAAACGCCAGGTTGCCGACGAGGGCTGGTACTGCAGGTTGCCCCTTGAGAAGGCCACCCATGTCGAGTCGCTCACCGCAAAGACTCCGCAGAGGCTACCGTCGTCGTTTAGGCCGGCTGAGGTGTCTTCCTTGCAGGCGCTGAAGAGGGCTAGCAACACGGCGGCGAAAGTAAGTAGTCGTAATGTTTTCATAGCTTTTGTGTTTTATTGGTTAAGAAGAATTTCTTTCAGGTTTTCAGGTATGGCGGCGCTGCTGTGGGTCGAGCGGCAGTAGCCGGCCATCACTGTGCGGCATACGGCACAATCCACTCCGCTTTCCTGGTTTATGATGTGCTGCTCGACGGCTATGCTTTTGTTGCCGATGCGTTTCACGGCGGTTGTTACGGCAATCTTGTCGTGATAGCGTATCTGGGATGTGAAATCGACTTCGAAGTGTACTATCATGACCGTGAAGTCGCCCTGCTCGGGCGGTATTCCTGCGGCGGTGAAGAAGGCAGACTTGCCAAGGTCGAAGTACTCCATTATTACGGTGTTGTTGACGTGTCCCATCTGGTCAACATCGTTGAAGCGTATTTGAATAGGTAGTGTGTGCATTGTGATTAGTGATTAGTGATTAGTGATTAGTGATTAGACAAATGTATTTGCTAACTGCTGACCGCTAAACTTATCCCAGTATCCCTTTCACTATCTCGGCGACCACCTTGTTGTCGGCGGTGCCTGCAAATTTCTTGGAGGCGGCACCCATCACTTTGCCCATGTCTTTTGCGCTTGTGGCTCCGACTTCGCTGATTATGGCTTTGACGGCCGACACAATCTCGTCTTTGGACATCTGTTTGGGCAGGTAGCGCTCGATTATCGAGGCCTGGAAGAGTTCGGCTTCGGCCAGGTCGCTGCGGTTTTGCTGGTTGAATATCTCGGCCGATTCCTTGCGTTGCTTTACCAGCTTCTGAAGGGTCGCAAGTTCTGCGGCTTCGTTCACTTCGCCTTTTCCGGTCTTGAGCAGGAGTATGGCGGCCTTGATGGCGCGAAGTGACTCCAATACATCTTTCTCTTTGTTGAGCATTGCCTGTTTGATGTCGGCGTTGATTTTCTCTTCTAACATGGTGTGTAAGCTTTATTTGTTAACAAAAAAGGGAAGCACACGTTTCGTACTTCCCTTCTTGTGGCATCGACTGGAGTTGAACCAGTGACACACGGATTTTCAGTCCGCTGCTCTACCAACTGAGCTACGACGCCATCGAACATCTTTCGAATTTTCTTCGGCTGAATTCGGGTGCAAAAATACTACTTTTATTCATACTGACAAAATAAATTTTATTTTATTGTTGTAAGTTGTTTTTATAGTGTGTATTATGTGTTGTATATCACTGTGTGCGGCTAATCAATGATAGTGGTGTTATTCATTTTATTCCGCAATTTTCTGGTAAAAATATGTGACGCAACAGGGAAAACCTGCGTATAAAGTTGTATTTTTGCAATGTCAAACAAAACAAGTAAACACATAAACATATAGTATCATGAGAAATATATTGACACTGGCGGCATTGATGCTGTTTTCGACACTTCTGATGGCACAACCTGGCGGCAACCGTCACGGCAACCCTCCGCGCCCAGCGGCCAATCAGCAGGTATCGCTCAAAGTGAGGGCATACCTCAACGAGAAGTTCATAGTCACCGTTGACGGTCAACGTCAGGAGGGTTATGCTACGCGCTCCTACACCTTTTCGAATCTGCGTCCCGGACGCCATGACCTCACGGTCGAGTTGACGTCGCCGGCACGTGCCACACACCGCGCCACCATCAACCTACAGTCGCAGGACGAAGAGTATGTTGTGCAATGGAAAGCCTCTCGCGGAGGCACCGAGCTTGTGGTCGAGCCGCTCGATGTGTTCCTCTACGGACAGGGAAACACGGGTCGTATCCACACTTCACAGCCGCCGTCGAGCATCAACACCCCCAATCGCACGGGCTCCTATCGCGACGGCTATCAGGACGGCTACCGCGACGGATGGCGCGATGCCATAAACAGCATGATGATGCCTCCGGCCGATTTCGTTGACCCCTACGCTGTCGCCGTCGAGGAGATACCTGTGGCCACTCCTGAAGATGTTGCCCGCATGGTCAGCCAGTTGAAGTCGGAGTCCTTTGACGACAACCGCTCCGAGCTTGCGCAAGCCATGGTCGTATCGAAGATGCTCACCACCGCCGACATCAAACGTCTTATGGCAACCTTTACCTTCGAGGACAACAAGCTCGACTTTGCGAAGTTCGCCTACACCTATGTCGCCGACCCGCAGAACTACTTCCAGCTGGCGTCGGGCTTCACTTTCTCCTCAAACAAAACCGAGCTGCTCAACTATATTAAGAAAAACCCGAGATAGTCGGCCCTTGATTGAACGCAAAACGCTGGACAGACACATCGCTGCCCAGCGTTTTTTTTGTGCGCGGTTGCGGCTTACAGCTCCACAATCTTCGAGGGTAGGGGGCCTGCTTCGAGTTTCCACTTCAAGCTGCCCGACTGTGTGAAGCAGTATATGTCGCCGTTGGCTCCGTATTGTGCGCCGGCGATGAATATCTCTCCCGTGTTGGGGCTTACGTTGATGGCGTAGGGATAGTACTGGGCGCTGTAGATGGAGATCTCCGACACCGTTACGGTGCTTTCCTGCAGCGTAGTGCCGTCGATTACTCGAATCTGTCCGTTCCACGCCTGGCCGAAGTTGTGGGCATAGTAGTAAATCTTGCCACCATAGGTGTCCATGTTCGAGATGGCCGAGTTTATGCGGCGTATGCTCAGGTCGCCTAGGTCAACTATGGCCACACCGCCCTGAACCTCCTCGTAGTCGCCCGTGTAGGATATCACTACATGGTTGTTGTCCAGAAGCTTTATTTTCTGCGGGTTCACTCCGACGGTAATCTTCTGTGTCTCGTTGAACGACGCTATGCTCACAATCGACATGGTGGAGTCGTAGATGGGGTTGCCCGACGCATCCTGCATCCAACAATTGACCACATAGATGTTGCCGCCTGCGATGCAGAGCCCTTCCGGACGGAGGCCGCTCAGCTGGCATGTGGCCTCAATCTGTAGCGTGGCGGTGTCGATGCGCACCACGCTCTCGGGCGTGTAGCAGCTCACATACACCTTCCCGCCGTCGCAGGCGATGTATCGCGGCCCTCGGCTGCCCATGTTTATCTGTGTCGACTTGCCGCTCGTGCGGTCAATTGCCTCGATGGTGTTCGACCCCCACACGGCCACATATATCTTGCCGCCGTAAACCACCGCATCCTGCGCCACATCGCCCAATCCGCGTCCGTTGAGTTTCGCGAAGGCGCTGTTGGTGATGCTCATGTCGCTGAAGTCAATCACGCTCAGCTCGGCTTCGTTGTTGCCCCAGCCGCCTTCGTTCAGGACGATGGCTCCGCGCTCGGGCATATTGGCATCTTCCGCTTCGTTAGGCTTCTTGCAGCCGGCAAACAGCAAGGCGATTCCAACAACAGTTGTCAAGTATAATCCGATATGTCTCATTGTATGGTAGTTTTAAGTTTCAAGTTTTAAGTTCAGCTCACAAGTCACACATATCTATTGTCAATTCACTATTCACTAATCACAATTCACCAATCACTAACTTCCTCACAGCTCAAACACCGCCGACACCCTGTAGTTGCGGCCCATCATCGGGTAGCTGCGCACTATCTCGTACTGGACGTCGAAGAGGTTTAGCACCTGCCCTTTGAGTTTCAGCTTGCTGCCGTTCCTGAACTCGAACGTGTGCGCCAGCGTCAGCCCTTGGTCGCAGTAGGGCTTCAGGCGCGTGTCCTCGGTGTTCTGCTGGCGGTAGTAGCGGCTGCCTACCATCATCGCCGTGTATCCGAAGTCCACCCACGGCGTCTCGACATACAGCGACGCGCCGCCCGAGTGTCTCGGCGTGTAGGGTATCTGGTGGCCGTAGGTCTTCGATACGGGGTCGGTACGGTCGGTGGCGTTCTGGTAGGCATAGCTGCCGCCTATGTTCAAAGTGCAGAGGCTGAACGCAATGTCCACATCCGCCTTTGCGTCAACTCCCCATATATCCACCCTTCCGAGGTTTATCATCGACCACAGGAACATGTTCTGCACAGGTATCGCTATCAGTTTGTCGCTCACTCGGTTGTAGTAGGCGTCCGCAACCAGCTGCAGGCGCGATTCCACCTTCTCGTTCCGGCTTTTCATCCTCGGCATCACCCAGGTCACACCCACGTTGTGCTGCATCGCCTTCTCTGGTTTCAGCTCTCGGGTTATGGAGTAGTAGTACATCTCGTTGAAGTTCGGTATGCGGTAGTTCTCCTTGAAGAAATATCTCAGCCGCAAGCCCACCTTCCTGAACGGCTTCACGTTGAATCCCACGTAGGGCGAAATCCTCCGATACGACTGCCGCAACTGACTGCTAGTCCACTCCTCCGCCACAGTCGCCAAGCCGTTGGCCGACACCGAGAGCCAGCTGTTGTCATACGCCACCGCCAGCACCGTCAGCGAGCTCACCCGCTCCACGTGGTTGTTCTTCGCCAGGTTGCTCACCAACGTGTTGTACGCCCCGTCGGTGGCGAGGCTCAGCTTCAACCCCTCCACCGGGCGGTACACCACCGTGCCGCTGGCGTAGGCCTCCTGCTGGCGGTAGGTGTTGAGGGTGCGGCTGGCCGTTGCGGTGTCCTCATACAGGTCGTCGGTCAGCTGGTATTTCACTATCGCCTGCGCCTTCACGCGGCTTCCCGTGTAGCTGTATTTCGTCTGTGCGAAAAACAGTCGGTCTTCGCTGTGCTCCGAGTTCTTCGTCGAGTAGTATATCACAGGTCCCGGCAGCTCGTGGCGGCTCTGCATGTAGTGGGCTTTCGCCGTGATTTTGTGTCGGGGGTTGATGTCGTAAAAGATGTTCGCGTCGGCGGTGGCCATCCACATCTTCGAGTTCTCCCTCCGCTCGCGCGAGCTGCTGTCCTGCTGCGAGGTGGTGTAGTAGAGCGTGAACGGATAGTTGCCCTTCGACGTTATGTAGTTGCCCCATAGCGAGTAGCTCAGCTTCTTCGTTATCCTGTGCTCCCACGAGAGGGTGGGGGAGTAGAGGTGGAACGAGCCGCCCTCCATGCCCACCTTCAGGTTGAAGGGCCGCCCTTCTCTGAACGACGGGCATTGTGTCTCCATCATCACCACGTTGCCCGCGGCGAAGGCTCTGGCCGACTGCAACGGTGCGTCGTGCTGTGCGTTCGAGAAGCTCACATAGGCGCTGTTGCCCAGCAGGTAGCGTCCGAGGTCTATCTGCCCGTTTTGGCAGTCGTTCACCGCCACACCGTCTATTATCAGCGAGCTGAATTGGCTCCCCAACCCGCGTGCCGACATCGTTTTTATGCCGCCCACGCCGCCATAGTCTTTTATCGTCACCCCGTTCATCTGCTTCACCGCGTCGCTCAGCTGCACCGCTCCCGTCTGCTCCATCTTCTCCACCGTCACCACCTGCGTCGGAGTCGAAGTGTAGGTCTCCGACGGCGCCGACTGCGAGCTCACCTGCACCTCCTGCAGCACATGCCGCTTCACCGTGTCCTGCCCCATGATGGATAACGGGGCAAGGCAAAGAAATAACGATATGAGAAGCGATAACCTGTTCATAACCACCCCTCCTCGGGAGCGTTTTTGTGTATGGCGGCCTGGCAGGTCTTCTGACTTACCCCGTCCGACACGTGCCTTCCCGCGGCCATGCAGGCTCACAGTGGCTTGTTTTCGGTCAGACGTCCACCCTCTCTTTCTTCCACTCACTTGGGGCTCACAGCAGCGGGACTGTCCGGGACTTCCACCCGAGTTCCCTTTCTCGCATCCGAATGATGACCAAACCGAGGTGCAAAAGTACTAAAAAAATCCCAACTGTCACTCGGATGCGTTGCGGTAGAACTCCCATGTGTCCGAGTGACCGTCGCGGTAAGTGAGGCTCCACTGCATCTTCTCCGCCGTAAGCGTGTCCATGTTGAACTTATACTCGTAGTCGATGCTGTTGCCTATTATGCCGATGATTTTCTGCGCCAGCTCCTGCGCTTCGGCCTTGTCGCAGCTACATTCCACGACCTCCATGCGGAACTTGTCCTTTATCCCCGCAAAGTGGAGCGTGTCGCCGTCCAGCTGCCAACGGCTGGGACTCACATGGTCAAACGAATACACAATTTCCTCGCCACCTTCGCTCGTAGCCCTGTACACCTGGCGGGCCGAGTCGAGGGCGCTGCCGTCGGCGGCAAAGTCCATAGTGCCCGTCTCGTGCACGTCAAGGTGGTACCCCTCAATCGAATAGTCGAAAGCGTGCTCGTAGGTGTAGTGCCCCTCGACTGTTGCGGGAGCGGCAATTTTCTGGTTGTTGCAAGCCCACAGCATAAGCAAAGCCGAGGCAAGCGCAACGAACGTGATTTTTGATGATTTAGCCATAATATATCAGTTTTTGATGTTTGCAAAATTACGAAATAAGTTTCATGCGTCGAGAGCTCAATTTTGATAGTGGGAGTTAGGTGGGCGTTGGTAGGGCGTTAGGTGGTCGATGGGATGGTTAGTGTCTGAGAATTAGTGGTTTAGAATTGAAAGTTTGTTTCTTGTCTTTGGAATTCAACCAGTTGCCGGAACACGATATCGGCTGCAAAGATACGACGCCGGAATTGCGGTTTACGAATAAATCACCAAAAATATTTTCCCCCTTGTTGCTAACTTGCTTGTTTTTAGATGAAACAACAACCGTTGCCCGCTGGGCGCTTCCCTGAAACCAACTCAATCTAGTCAAAATCGTCATTAGTCATTTGTCAAAATCGTTTTCAAATATGTCAAAATGGCCCCTATAAATAAAATTATATTTATAATTATAGTCAGCAAAATGACAGTTCCAAATTGAAAATGACAAATGACTAATGACGAAAATGTCTATACTGACTTAAACACCCCAACGCCCCCCAACGCCCTCACAACGATGATTGGAACAGGTAGAAAGGAGTCGGTGAGGTCGTGGCTTTTGGTTGCCTCTTAGTCGGAATTAAAGCCGTATGAAAGCCGTGTTGAAAGTTGGGTTTGCGGATGTCAAAAAAAGTTGCTAATTTTGCAAGCTATATTTGTCAAATTTATCGAAAACCAAACCATATAACCTTCAACTTATCAACCTATCAACAAAATGAAGAAACCGCTGAAGATAACTCTCATCATTGTTGGTGCAATCGTGGCGTTTGTGTTGCTGATTGCATTGCTTGTGTCGCCCATCGCGACGGCTTACGTGAACAAGAACGGCGAAAAAATTACCGGCCGCAAGCTGACGGTTGACCGCATAAGCGCGAACATACTGACCGGGCATGTGGCGATAAAAGGGCTCAAGCTGTACGAGGACGATGCCGTGACCGAGTTTGTGACCTTCGACCTGCTGGACGTGAAGGCGCGGCTCCTGCGACTGCTGGTGCAGGATGTCTATCTTTCGCATATCACGCTCGACAACCCCAATGTGAGGCTGGTGCAGAACGGCAGCCGGTTCAACTTCCAGAGCTTGATTGACCACTTCAAGTCGGACGATGACGACGAGGATGACGACGACACACCGTCGAAGTGGAAGCTTTACTTCTACAACATCAAGCTTTCCGAGGGTGCGGTGCAGTACCGCGATGTCGAGCGTGGAAGCAACTGGCGTCTTAAGGGTTTGAACCTCGAGGTGCCGGGCTTCTGCATCGGTGTTGATCAGGCTACTGACGCTGGCCTCTCGGTCGAGCTGGCCGACGGCGGACGTGTGCATGCGGATGCGAAATACAACATGGAAAGCAACGACTTCGAGGCGGTGCTGGATTTGGACGACGTGAACCTCGTGGTCGCCAAGCCCTACATCACCGCGGCGCTGAACGTGACCGGGATAAAGGGCAAGCTGGACGCGCACCTGAAGGCTCAGGGCAACCTTGACCAAGCCTCGCAGATGGACATCCGCGGACGTGTGGATTTGACTGATTTGGACCTGCCGACCAAGGGCGGGAACTCGTTTGCTTCGTGCGGACGCACTTCGGTTAAGATTGACAGAATCAACATCCACGATAAGATATTCGCCATCGACAGCGTCTATATCTCTGGCCTCGCGGGGCGTTTCGACCGCTATGCTGACGGCAACAACTACACGAGGTTGTCGGTGAAGAAAGACCGCTCCGAGCAGCCGGAAGACGAGAAGGAGGAACCGGAGGTGGCGGAGAATAATAGTCAGGAGGCCCCGAGCGCCAAGCCCGCAACCCCCAGCAAACCGCTGAATGTGACGGTGAAGCATATACGTGTGACCGACTCGAAACTGACCTATACCGACCAAACGCTGGCCGATGTGTTTGAGTTCCCGATGACGGCGATAAGCATCGAGACGGAGAACTTCTCGCTCATGGGCGACAACAACGCCGTGGTGAAAGCCTCGCTGCCCGGCGGCGGCACGCTCAACATCCGCTGGAAAGGCAATATCATGGATTGGAAGAAGCATCAGGACATAATGCTGCGCATCAAAGGGCTCGACCTCACGCGTGTGAGCCCCTATTCGGTGGCCTATCTGGGCAGGCCGTTCACCGACGGCACCTTCTCGTTCATGAGCCACAACACGGTGAACAACAGCGTGCTCGAGGGCAAGAACCACATAGACATTTACAAGGCCGAGGTGGGCAAGAAGCGCAAAGACGTGGAAGCGCAGGTGAAGATTCCGTTCAAGACGGCTCTGTATATCCTCAAAGACAAGGACGACAAGATACTGCTTGACGTGCCCGTCAAAGGCAACGTGGACAGCCCCGAGTTCAGCTACATGAAGCTGATATGGAAGACGCTGGGCAACCTGTTTGTGAAGGTTGCCACGTCGCCCATCAGGGCAATTGGCGAGGCTATGGGCATAGGCGATTCGCCCGACTTCATAAAGATTGAGCCGCAGCAGAGGGATTTCAACTCGGAGCAGTACCACCAGTTCGGCGAGCTGGCCAAGATTGTGAAGGGCAGCGAGAACATAAGGCTGGTGCTGGAGCAGCAGGTCGATTCGACCAGCGACGAGCAGATGCTCGAACGCTATGCGCGGCGCAACGAGATTGTGCTACAGTACATGACCGGTCATGAAGGCGTATCGCCCGAACAGGTGAGTGTCTCAACTACCATGATGACAGGCCTGAAGCAGTCGGGATATGCGGTGTCGTCAGAAACGAGAGAGGAGATTTTCGAATGAATGTAGCCGTTATACTGGCTGGCGGAAGCGGTAACCGGTTCGGCAGCGGGGAACCAAAACAGTTTGCTGTGGCAAACGGGCGCACGGTGCTGGAACATTCGGTTGCGGCCTTTGCGGCGCTGGATGCTATTGACGAGATTTGCGTGGTGTCGCACCCTGACTGGATGGAGAGGGTTGCGGCACTCGACTTCTCCGTTCCGAGCGCGAAACTGAAGATTGTCGCCGGAGGCAGCGAGCGCTATATGTCGAGCCTCAACGCGATAATGGCTTATATTGACTATCCCGACGACACGAACCTGCTTTTCCACGATGCGGCAAGGCCCAATGTCTCGAAAGGGGTGATTGAAGCGGTGTTGCGCTCGCTCGAGCAGTATGAGGCGGTGGGTGTGGGCGTGCCTGCAACCGACACTCTCTGGGAGGTGGCGTTGACCAACGAGGCGATGGAGAAAACGCCCGACCAGCCGTGGTGCCTGCTCCGTGTGCCGGAGCGCAAACGCTACTGGATGGCGCAAACTCCGCAGGCCTTCCGTCTGCCCGTCATTCGCGACGCCTATCAGCGTGCGTTGCAGGATATGAACTTCGCCGCCACCGACGACTGCGGCGTCGTCAGCCGTTACATGCCTGAAGTGAAGATACATCTCGTGAAAGGGTCGCCCGACAACATCAAGGTCACTTTCCCTCACGATATTGAGCGTGTGAAGCCGATGGAGGGTGACAGATAGTCGGCCGTTTAGTTGAATAACAAAGTTAAAGTATATGATATCAGAAAAAATCAAACAAAGAAGTCTTGTCCGTGCAGGATTAATCGATGCGGCGCTGCTTGTGGCGGCCTGCTTGATACCTGCGATGTCGCATCTGCTGGCGTTGCCGCTCTACATGCTCAACCCCATGCTTATGGTCGTTGTGGCTGGAATGTTGCTGGTCAATAGCAGGTGGAACGCCTATTTGCTCGCACTTGTTGTGCCGTTCGTCACCTGTCTGGTGGCGGGCATGCCGACTCCGCTCGGCGCTTTGTGCATGGTGTGCGAATATGCTGCTGTTGTTACGGTGTTCGGTCTTATGGCTCGTCGCAACAGCGGTTTCTGGTGGGTGTTCGGAAGCATCCTCACCGCCGTCCTTGCTGGCAAGGTGGTTTATTATCTCGCCAAATGGATTCTCCTCCGTCCTGAACAGCTTATTGGCACTTCGCTCGTATGGCAGACGGTCAGCGTGTTGGCGATAGCTGCCGTTTTCGCACTCTTGTGGTATAGAAAAAACAGATAGAAGATGTTACGAAAGATACGAATAGTACTCGCTTTGTTGTTCTTTGTCGGAATAACGCTGCTTTTCCTCGATTTCACGGGAGTTGTGGGGCTCTATCTTGGCTGGATGGCTAAGGTGCAGCTTCTGCCGGCGGTTTTGGCATTGAATGTAGGCGTGATAGTTGGATTGCTGGTGCTGACGCTCCTGCTCGGGCGGGTGTATTGCTCGGTGATTTGTCCGTTGGGCGTCACGCAGGATTTCTTCGCCTGGATTGGCAGCCGTTTCAAAAAGAACCGCTACCGTTACCACAAGCCTGTCACTTGGCTCAGGTGGACGGTCCTTGGCGTCTTCGTGGTGCTGATGGTCGCGGGCTTGAACGCCCTCGCCGCCATAATCGCTCCTTACAGTGCCTACGGGCGCATGGTGTCCAACCTCCTCCAGCCGATATATATTTGGCTAAACAACATCTTTGCCGGCATTGCCGAGCGTCATGGGAGCTACGCTTTCTACAGCGTGGAGGTGAGGGCGACGGCATGGGCGACGCTGACTACGGCGGCTGTCTTGCTGGCGTTGGTCGCTGGCTTGTCGCTGTGGAGGGGTCGTCTGTGGTGCAACACCGTCTGCCCCGTGGGAACCGTGTTGGGCTTTGTGTCGCGTTGGTCGCTGATGAAACCCGTGATTGACAAGGAGAAATGCGGCGGCTGCGGTCTTTGCCATAAAAACTGCAAGGCGGAGTGCATCAACGCCGAGTTGAAGGTGATTGACTATTCGCGCTGCGTGGGTTGCATGGATTGTATCGACCACTGCAAGGCGGGCGCGCTGAAATACAAGTTGGCGATAGGCGGCGTTAAGTCGGATGCGAAGGATGGCGAGGTTGACTCATCGCGTCGCAAGTTCATCGTGGCCACCGCTGCTGTCGGCACCGCTATGGCCGTGAAGGCTCAGGAAGAGAACATCGACGGCGGCTTGGCGGTTATTGAGGACAAGGTTGTCCCCACTCGTAACACCCCGCTGAAACCCGCAGGGTCGGGTGGTCTCAATCGGTTTGCGAAACATTGCACATCGTGCCAACTGTGCGTGGCCGAGTGTCCGAACCACGTCTTGAGGCCCTCCAAGGAGCTCAAGTCTTTCATGCAGCCGGAAATGAGTTTCCACGATGGCTACTGCAGGCCTGAGTGTACGCGCTGCTCGCAGGTGTGCCCGACCGGGGCGATAAAGAAGATTACGCCAGCCGACAAGACGGCGGTAAGCATCGGTCACGCCGTCGTCGTCGAGCAGAACTGTCTCGCGGCGCAAGGGTCA
>JAFZTV010000089.1 GCA_017618625.1 Bacteroidales bacterium
CCTGAAGATATCCCACGGCAATTCTTTTTAAGAGCAAAACAGTCGCAAGATTATGGATTACAAGAGTGAATTGAACGCGTTGAGGGAGATTTATCGCACGGCGAACATTAGTCCTATTTTCCGCACAAATCTCGTCTATCATCTGGAGCTGGGCGACCTCATACCATATATCTGCCTCGGGGACGTGTTGGAATACAAGTATATCATCCGCCTGCTACCGGAAGGGCAGATAACCGAATTCCCCATCTTTCGCTACGGACAAAAATTTAAAGAGTATCCATCATTGGAGATGTTGGTCGAAGACGGCTGGCAGCTGGATTGAAAAACATTTGATTCACACAAAGCACTAATTAAGAACCTGATTATGGACGAAGACATGAGAATACAAAACTATCGACTTGAAGAGAAGGAAATCCAGGAAGAACAGCAGAATGTTAACATCGACAGTTTTTTCAAACTTACACTATACACTGCTGTTAAGAATGAGGAACAGCGACGTTACCCGACGTTCAGGGTGAGTGAAGAGATGTCCGCATATTTCAGCACCAAGCAAGCGGCCGAGGATACCATGATGTATCTTTCAAAGTGGGAGCACGATAAAGCCTATTGCTGGGTGATACGGGAACTGCCACTTGGCATGACCTTTCATAAAGGCGAGAGCTTCTCGGAATGTGTGTATCTTCCAAATGGCCAGCTGTGGGCCGAACGGCCTTATGCCGATATCATGCCGCTCAACATTCCCCGTCAGTATAGCGAAATTGAATTTGACAACTATATCTATGGCCGCAGATTTTTCTCCGGAAGAAAAACCGAAGAGATCAAATTCAAGCCAGGCGACATTATCGAAATTTTCGGTTACGAGGGCAACAACCATTGGGACGACGAATATGTGGAACTGGCAATTGTGCTGGATACGCCGGCCACGGTTGACGAGATAAGGACACGCTCTGAACAATACTTGAAAACGGGAACCATGCTTACCGGCGACCGAGGGTTTGACCTTGGCGCCGAATTTAACGAGCGTGACGACGTTTATAAGGTTGTACCCGCCTACGAATCCATCGATTCAAACGACCTCGCCGTTGATTATTGCCCAACACACTGTGCAATGATGCCAACGATGGAAAAAGTATCCGTCAGAATGAGGAACAAACTCTACCGTTTGCGAGACAAAGTGCTGAACGACAACCACCGCAAGAACAAAGCAACTCACTAAACCCATACCACAATGAGACATAAACACAAGTTCGGCAATGCCCCGGGAAGAGCCTTCGAAGGCAAACAGTTAAACTATCAACGTTTCCTTAATGCCATTTCAAAAAAAGAGGCATCTGGAAACCAGCGACTATGGGTGAAAATTGGAACAAGTTGGTATATGAACGGCACTCGCAATCTTGACAGCATTTGTGCGTTCGGCATCGTGTCGCCGGAAAACCCGAACGGGAAAGAGGCGGCTGCAGACGACAATCTGAAATACCTATCGGAGTTCCGGAATGAGTTACGCGTTTTTAGAGCCGTCTGCGCACCGATTGACGGACATTCGTTTCTTGTTTTCAATTTGCCACAAAAGAAACTGGAGTACCTTGCAGCAAAGTTCGAACAGGTGGGGTATTTGTACTGTTATCCAGAAAACGAAAACAATGTGGTGGCGGAATACTATGCGAAAAGGGAAAGCTGCGCAAACTGGGATGCAAGAACTAATCCATACGAGTTTGTCTGCAAAACGATGCTTTGTACCAACGGAGAAATTATGAAAGATAGTTTTTCTGTTATTTGCGGAGATTGCAAATTCATTTTACGCTCTTCGGTTTTCGATGAGGTGGCAGCAAAATTTGACGAGAACATCAAAGTCATCATGCAGAAAACCGGTTTTTCATACTATCAAGTGTTGGATTGGGCAACAAACAGAGTGGGGCAAAAGGCGTACTATATCAATCTCATGTTAAATAATGGGATGTTTACAATTATTCCTTAGAAAATAAAATAAGGACTATAAATTTTTTTCAAAAGGAAATAGCGAAGTTGACTTTGAAATGATTGAATCACTAGCTGGACAGAGCCTAATACTTGTGCAGACATTTACTGGCTCAACTCCCATAGACACAAGACACTATTTGCATCGTCCAAAATCAGTATATCACACACCAATACTACGTTAGCAGCAGACTCTATACTCGGGTTGGTTTTGTCTATTATTCTCTACATTTTACAAAAACATCACTATCCTTAAGATTTTTAGTAAATTTGCAAAGCGAAGTTGAACAAGACGAATCTTTCTTAGTGAGGACTCAAATAGTATTTTTACAAAAGGGCAATAACTTATTAGCACAATGCTTTTCACTGACACTATAAACCTTTGCGCCGAGGTGGCGGGAATGCTTTGGCAGCGTGGATGGGCCGAGCGCAACGGGGGGAACCTGGTGGTGAACATCACCTCCGACGTTGACGACAACATACGGCGTCTGCCACCGCTTGTGGCACCTGTAGCCATCGGCACTACACTTGAGGCTATCGCCGGACAATACTTCTACTGCAAAGCCACGGGATGCCGTATGCGAGACTTGGCACGCAAGCCGATGGACAACGGGGTCATAATCAGAATAGCGCCGTCGGGCGAAGCCTACGAGATTATTGCCTGCAAGCCGTTGCAGCCCACGTCAGAGCTGCCGTCTCACCTGGCAATACACAACTATCTGGCAGCTAACAGGCAGGAGATGAAAGCCTCACTCCACACCCACCCCACCGAATTGGTGGCGTTGAGCCATGTGGAGGAACTGTGCAACACCGAGCGGATGAACGAGACTTTGTGGTCCATGATACCCGAAACGCGCCTGTTCTGCCCCAAGGGGTTGGGATTCCTGCCCTACGCTGAGCCGGGCAGTCAGGAATTGGCTGACGGCACACTAGAGCAACTGCACGAGCACGACGCGGTGATGTGGGAGAAGCACGGCATGATAGCAGTAGGCACGGACATGATGGACGCCTTCGACACGATAGACATACTCAACAAGGCGGCGCAGATAAGGTGCGCGATACCTTGTTAAGTATTAATCTTAATAGAAAAAAAGTCCTCAGCGAACTGCTGGGGACTTTTCGTTTATTTGTTGTTGGTCTTGTAGGCCTGAAGGGTGTTCTGGAGGAGAGATACTATGGTTAGGGGGCCGACACCGCCGGGGACGGGAGTGACCCAGCTGCACTTGGCGTCAACTTCGCTGTGCTTCACGTCGCCGCAGAGGTGGTAGCCGCTTTTCTTTGTAGAGTCGGGTATGCGGTGAATGCCTACATCGACCAGCACGGCGCCGTCCTTGACCATGTCGGCGGTGACGAACTCAGGCTTGCCGATAGCGACAATCAGTATGTCGGCTTGACGGGTTATCTCGGCAAGATTGCGAGTGCGGCTGTGACATATAGTGACGGTGCAGTTGAAAGTCTTGCGCGACATAAGGTTGGCTGCGGGTGTGCCCACGATATTGCTGCGGCCTATAACCACACAGTGTTTGCCTTCGGTCTCAATGCCGTTGCGCTGCAGGAGGGTGCAGATGCCCTTGGGAGTGGCGGGGATGAAGGCGTCCTGACCCAGCACCATGTTACCGATGTTGATGGGCGTGAAGCCGTCAACATCCTTGCTCGGCGAGATGGCGTTGATAACCTTCTGCTCGTCGATGTGCTTGGGCAGGGGAAGTTGGACTATGAATCCGTCAACCTCGTCGTCGTTGTTGAGGAAGTCGATAACCTTGAGGACCTCTTCCTCGCTGATGTTTTCAGGCAGACGATAGACGGAAGACATGAAGCCAACCTCTTGGCTGGACTTCTCTTTGTTGGCCACGTAGGTCTGGCTGGCGCCGTCCTCGCCCACGAGTATTGCGGCGAGATGAGGCGGGCGGCCACCGTTAGCGGTTATCTTTCGAACTTCGTTGGCAATCTCGTCTTTGATTTGCAAAGAGAGGGTCTTTCCGTCTAGAATTTGAGTCATGGTTATTTAATTGTTGAGATGTTAGACGTTGATATGTTTAGCGGCGGTGCATCTTAGGGAGTTTGCCTTTGTTGGCGGACATCATCTTCATCACCTTGCGGGTGTCGTCGAACTGTTTGAGGAAGCGGTTGACCTCCTGGATGGAGCGGCCACTGCCGGCTGCGATGCGCTGTTTACGGCTGCCGTTGAGGCACGACGGGTTGCGACGCTCGTAGGGAGTCATCGAGCCGATGATGGACTCGATAGGCACGAAAGCGTCGTCGCCTATCTCAACGTTTTTCATAGCCTTGTCCATACCCGGAATCATGCCCATTAGGTCCTTCACGCTGCCCATCTTCTTTATCTGCTCCATCTGCTTGAGGAAGTCCTCGAAGTTGTACTCGTTCTTTATGATTTTCTTCTGGAGACGACGGGCTTCCTCCTCATCGTACTGCTGCTGGGCTCGTTCAACGAGCGACACGACATCGCCCATGCCGAGTATGCGGCTGGCCATGCGGTCAGGGTGGAATACATCGAGGGCGTCCATCTTCTCGCCGATACCGACGAACTTGATAGGCTTCTGAACTGTGTAGCGGATGGTAAGCGCAGCACCGCCACGAGTGTCGCCGTCGAGTTTGGTAAGCACCACGCCATCGAAGTCGATGCGGTCGTTGAAAGCCTTGGCGGTGTTTACGGCATCTTGACCGGTCATGGAGTCAACCACGAAGAGTGTCTCCTGCGGCTGGAGGTGTTTCTTCAGGGCAGCAATCTCGTCCATCATCTCCTCGTCCACGGCTAGACGACCTGCGGTATCGACTATAAGCACATCGACATGCTTGAGTTTGGCCTCTTTTATGGCGTTCTCAGCAATGGCTACGGGGTTTTTGTTCTCGATTTCGGCATAGACCGGCACATTTATCTGGCCACCGAGCGTCTGCAACTGACTAATAGCAGCGGGACGATAGACGTCGCCAGCGACGAGCATGACGTTCTTATTCTTGCGCGTGTGGAGATAGTTGGCCAGCTTAGCCGAGAAGGTGGTCTTACCAGAACCTTGCAGACCTGCTATAAGTATGATGGCCGGCTGGCCCTTGATGTTGATGTCAACCGTTTCGCCGCCCATGAGCTTGGTGAGCTCCTCGTGGACGATTTTAATCATCATCTGTCCCGGCTCGACGCTTTGTATGACGTTGCGGCCGAGGGCGTCGGCTTTGACACGGTCGGTAAACTCCTTGGCAATGGGGTAGCTGACGTCGGCGTCGAGGAGAGCCTTGCGGACCTCTTTGACGGTTTCGGCGATGTTAATATCGGTAATGCGACCTTTACCACGAAGCGTCTGTAACGCTTTATCAATCTTGCTGCTTAAACTTTCAAACATGTTGCAGAATAAAAAATGAAAGATGAAATATAAATGCCCGGAGAGGCTGTTTCAAACTGCAAAAATACAAATACTTTTTTACATATCGTATCTATAAATTCAAGCGGCACAACCCAGAATCCCGATTTCGGCAAAGATTTATCCACCTATCGGGACAAACAACTCTCGCAAAAAGGGAAAAGCCCTGAATAGAATCAGGGCTTTTCCAACATGCCATTCGGCAATGTATCTTACCTCACGGAGGGTACGGACTAGCGTTACCTCACGACGACCTTAACCGCCTTCGAGCCGTCAGCCTTCACAAAATAGACGCCGGCAGCGGGAAGCGGAATAGAGATTACGTCGGACGAGGGAAGCGCTCTGTAGTGTCTGCGTCCCATAAGGTCGGTGACTTCGAGTCCACGGCCCTCGCAGCCTTTGACAACCAGCGTGAGTCCTTTGGCGAAGACGACAAGCCGTGACTCGGCAGAAGGATTGTCAGTAATGGAGTTGTTGTCGATAATTGAGAATTCGGTCTCGATGGGACATCCCTCAGTTGCATTCACAATCTGCATCCATACGCCGTCGGTACTCTGAACAAGCACCTTGGCGGTATAGGTACCGACAGTCAAAGGTTCGGTGGCCGGATGGTTGATATTGAGCGAGATGAATTCTGCATCGGAAACCGTTTCCTCAGCTAAGAAGCAGACAAGGTTACCATCACTGTAAGCACCCACAGCAACATGGGCAGTTATCGGAGCCGACGCAGTCGGAGTAATCGTGCACGAACCAATTATATCCGACCCATACGGAGTTTCTGATTCCACGACGAAGGTAGCCAACTGCAAATCAGTGCTGTCCATTATGGGGTCATCGTCCACAACGGTAAGGTGAAGCATAACCGTGCTGTCGCAGCCCGCGACGGACAAGACGGTCTGAGTGTAGTCATATACGCCTGCCGAGTCGAATGCCGGGAGGTTGAATCCGTAGCCGGAGTATGGCTCACCCAAGGCGACCTGGTCGTTAAAATGAGATACTGAAGAGTGGTTAACCGTCAAGTGGAGAGTGATAACGGAGTCGCAACCGTGTGGGTCGGCCCCCGTCAGCACGACGGAAGGTTCATCGGTAGATAAGGTGTAGGTCTGTCCGTCAATCCAGACGTATGAGTCACAAACCTCCTGAGTGTCAATAGCCATCGAAGCGTGGTTTACGGTGAGCTGGAGCGTGATGGTGGAGTCGCATCCAGCTGCATTTGTGGTCATGTGGGTCGCGGTAGTACTTTCAGTGTAGGTCGTACCGTACCACACATAGCTTTCACAGGATTCGTCAGACACCGTAGCGGTGGTGCTGTGGCGGATTGTGAGATGGAGAGTGACGATGCTGTCGCCGCCGTCGGAGGCAGTGAAGAGATGCTCAGGCTCGGCGGATTCGGTATAGGTCGTGCCGTACCATGTGAATGAGTCACAGACCGAAGCGGTGGTGTCGGAATAATAGACAGGCACCGGCAGAGGTTCCATGACATAGAGGTCTAGTCTGACCACGCTGTCGCAAGCGGCGGAGGTGGCATAACTTTCGGTCAGTACAATGATGTCTCCAGGCTGGACGGTACGCGTCTGGCTTGCCGGAACATTGAAGCCGTAGCCAGAGTAGGCTTGACCTGCATGGACAGAGTCGTTAACGAACGTGGTGTCGGGCAAAGAGATGGTAAGGTGGAGCGTTATGACGCTGTCGCAACCCGCTTCGTTGACGGCGGTATAGGTGACAGTTGTGTCGGAAGTGTAGGTAATTCTGTGCCAGACATAGCTCTCACAGGCCTCTACATCAAGACTTCCAGCGGTGCTGTGACGGACGGTAAGCTGGAGTGTAGCCGTGCTATCGCAGCCCGCAGCGTTGATTGCCATGCGGACGGCGGTAGTGTCGGTGGTGTAGGTCACTCCCGACCACACATACGAGTCACAGGTGTCAACACGAGTGATGCTGCGCGTGCTGTAGTTGACTATAAGGTTAAGTGTTACGGTAGAGTCACAGCCTGCGGCGTTCTCAGTGACGAACACAGGCTCATTGGTGGTGGCGGTGTAGGTCATGCCGTCGCCCCTAGTCCAGACGTAGCTGTCGCAGGCGGTGTCGTTATCGATGCCGTAGCTGCTGTGGCGGACTGTGAGATGGAGAGTGATAATGCTGTCGAATCCGTCAGAAGCGGTGAGGAGATGCTCAGGCTCGGCGGATTCGGTATAGGTCGTGCCGTACCATGTGAATGAGTCACAGACCGAAGCGGTGGTGTCGGAATAATAGACAGGCACCGGCAGAGGCTCCATGATATAGAGGTCCAGGCTGACCACGCTGTCGCAAGCGGCGGAGGTTGCATAGCTTTCGGTAAGCGTGATGATGTCGCCAGGCTGGGCGGCATGAGTCTGGGCGGACGACACATTGAATCCGTAGCCAGAGTAGGCCTGACCTGAATGGACAGAGTCGTTGACGAACGTGGTGTCGGGCAAAGAAATGGTAAGGTGGAGCGTAACCGTAGAGTCACACCCTGCAGCGTTGGTGGTTAGGAAGGTGGCGGAATTGTTGTTCGACGTATAAGTGTTACCGTGCCAGATGTAACTCTCGCAGGCCTCGACCGTTTCGATGCCGAAAGTAGCGTGATTGACGGTGAGGTGCAGAGTAATGGTGCTGTCGCAGCCCACAGCGTTGGTGGTCACGCGAAAAGCCGTCGTGTCGGAGGTGTAAATGGTGGAGTTCCATTCGTACAGCTCACAGGTATCAACCGTCAACGAGCCGGTTGAGCTGTGGTTGACCGTGAGGTTAAGGGTAATGACGCTGTCGCCACCCAGATAGTTACCAGCAGGAATCGTATATTCGTGACTGCCGTTTTCCGTATATGTCACACCGTTGCGAAGCCATGTGAAACTATCGCAAACGACGGCCGTGGTATCGCCATAAGTTGTCGGTATCGGCATCGGATGAACAGTCACCGAGGCCGAGCCGGTGCAGTGGTTGGCAGCTGTACCCACAACCGTATAGGTTGCCTCGCCAGTGATTGAGTCGATAGTATATGGGTTGCTGTGCGAGAGCTCGACTCCACCAAACGACCAGACATAAGACATCGCTCCGCTGGCGGTCAACGTAGTGGAGTGTCCGATATAGACATTGGTGTCGCCCGTGATAACAACGACCGGGCTGGTGTTGACGATGAGGTGGAGAGTGATGATGCTGTCACCGCCTATGTGGTTGCCGCCATGGATGATGTAGTCATAGCTGCCTGACTCGGTGTAGGTCTCACCGTTGAGTGTCCATAAGTAACTGTCGCATGCAGTATCGGAGATATTGCTGTAAGAGGCCGGCGGGTCGGTGACGTTGATTGTGTGGGTTGCAGAGTCTTCACAGCCGTTGATGTCACGTCCCACAACGCTATAGGTTGTGGTGTCGGTGGGAGTAACGGTCAAAACCGAACCCTCAAGGCCTGTGTTCCACACGTAAGACAAAGCACCTTGAGCCGTGAGCGCGGCAGTGCGTCCGGTATAGATATCCGTCGGGCCATCGATAGTGACCGTAGGCTTCTCATTGATAGTCAAATTCAATGTAACGATACTGTCGCCGCCAAGGTGGTTGCCGTGTGAGATGGTGTCAAAATAGACGCCACTCTCGGTGTAAGTTGCACCGTTGAGTGCCCATGTGAACGAAGTGCATGCGGAAGCGGTTGTGTCGCCATAGGTAGGCAGCGCCTCGGATACGGTGAATGCTACTTCAGTTGCGCCACCGACAGATGAAGTGGTTATAACCGTCCAGTTGGTGCCATCTGTGCTATAGAGAGCCTTGGCGGTATAGTTGCCCGGGGTAAGGATGCCAACGGTAGGATAGTTCACATAGAGGTTTTGCGACGTAAATGTGTCGAGCGTTACATCTTCCTGCGCAAGTATAGCCACCTGTGTGGAGCCCTGATAGGCAGCAACTGCAAGGTGTCCGGTGAAGCGACCATTGCCGCTGTTCATTATGGCACAGGTGCCTGTGAGGTTGGTGCCATACGGGGTGGACGAGGCAATAGAGAACGGAGTGGATGTTTGCAGGTCGTATTTTGTGATGGTGAAACCAACGGATGTCGGACATCCGTCAGCACTCTCGTCAATCACAGTCCAGTTGGTGCCGTCGGTGCTATAGACCGCCTTTGCGGTATAGTCACCGGGAAGCAGCGGCGCCGTGGCGTTTTTGTTTATCGCTATGGTTATAGGCGACATATTAGGTACACTGTCTTGCGTCTGCGCCAGCATGGTTACGAAAGTGTTGCCTTGATAGGCGGCGACACCGGTGTATCCGTGCCATGTAGCACCTCCCATGTTGGTTATGGTGCACGAGCCTTCGATATCCGACCCATAGTCAACCGACGGACTTACTGTAAATGAATTGAAAAGGGCCAGCTGTGTCTGATCTGACACGTCATTGTCGGTGATATTGAAATCAACTGCCACTACCGAAGATGAGTAGCATCCTGTGGTGATAGGCGTCCAGTTGATGCCGTCGAGGCTGTACATAGCCTTTGCTGTGTAGATGCCTGGGGTCAGCGGGTCTTGCGCCGTCAACGACGGATATGTGCAACGGTAGTAGTTTCGGCCAAAGGAGTATGTGCCACACGACATCAATTTAACGAAGTCGTCACCACTATATGCACCGATGCCCAGATAGCCGCTGTATGTATCATTGCTGGTGTTCAAGATGCAGCATTGACCAGTGATGAGAGAATCTTTAGCCGTCGGAGAACTTATTGTCACGTCACTGTAAACGCAGAGATTAATTACAGGTGCCACCACCTCGCCCGAAGCTGTGATGGTGAAATCCACACTGGTAGGCTCACCATTGTAGGCCACCGTTACCTCGCGCCAGTTCACTCCGTCCTGTCCATATATGATTTTTGCAGTATAGTCACCCGGCGTTAAGGCTCCAATCGCCAGTGCGCTGATTGTAATCGGAGTATAGACCCTCGACCGTATAGATGCACTCTTCATCGACAGCAGAGCAACCCTTTCCTCTCCACGATAGGCTCCAACTCCTAAAAATCCCTCAAACGGACTCTCGTCAGCGTTCAGCACGTATGCCGAACCTGTTATAGACTCGCCGTATGCAGTTGACTCCGCCACGGTGAAACTGTTATATACTTTCAGTGCATACGAACTCACACCGTCGTATTCCGACGAATCTATGTGCAGTGGCAAAGCGGTGGCCAGTCCCTCGTATGCTCGGGTTATTACCTGCCACGTCTCTCCGTCGTCGCTCTTCACTGGCTTGACCGAGTAATCACCAGGATTCAGAGGGCTCACGGCCTTCTTATTCATATAAATGTATGTGCGGTAACCCACACTTATCGTTCCAGAATAATCTTTCAACAGCCCTATCAGGGTGTCGTTACGGAAAGCCGCCACTCCATAGTGTCCTGTATAAGCGGTTTCGCCCACGTTACGCAGGCAACAGACACCAGTGATATATTCACCGTAGGTTACGGTATCGACCACCGAGAAAGTGTCATATACGACCAGTGACTCTCCATAGAATTCCGACGGCTGAATATTCAGCGGAAGCGAGGATTGGCAGTTGCCGTGGGTGAGCGTGATTGGCTGCCAGTTGCTGCCGTCGGCGCTCATTATCGGCTTGACCACATAGTCGCCCGGTATCAGCGGCGAAGTCGCTCTCTTGCTTATGGACAAATACTTGTCGCCACCCGAGCTTATGGCGTCGGTGTAGTCGTTCAAGACGCTTATAAGGGTGTCGTTGCGGTAGGCGCCGATGCCGTAGTGGGCAGTGTAGGCGTCGTCGCTATAGTTGTGCAGACGGCAGAGGCCGCGTATGTAGGTGTCGTAGGTCACGGTGTCGTTTACGAGGGCGAAGGTGTCGTAGGTCACCAAGGTCGCGCCATAGTACTCGCCTGCATATATGTGGAGGGGGTGCGACGACTCACAGCGATAGGCAAGGTCGATGGTTTCCCAGTTCACGCCGTCAGCGCTCTTGATGGCTTTGACCACATAGTCGCCGGGCAGCAACGGATTGGTCGCCCGGGTGTTTATTGAGAAATAGTTGTAATACATCGGCTGGAGGGAAGACTCGACCTCTTTCAGCACGCTGATAAGGGTGTCGTTACGATAGGCGCCGACCCCATAGTGCCCTACAAACTCTTCTTCCCCGAAATTACGAATGGCGCAAAAACCACGTATGTATTCGCCGTATGCCACGGTGTCGCTCACCGCGAAGGTGTCGTTTACCGCAAGACTCAGCGGTTCAACAACTATGGTTGCAGGTTCGAGGGATGGCGATTCGATGCCGATGATAGCGCCCTGACGATATGAAAAATCGTATGAGCCGCCACCGATACCGCCACTGCCGGTCACAAGGTTCGACAGCTCGAACCAGCCGTCGCAATAGCCGCCCCAGCCCCAGTTGATGTGGAAATAGTCATCGGCGTTGTAGCCATCGACTATGAACGAGTGGCCGCCGCTGCCGTCGGACGAGGAGCCGCTGTAGTTGACCGGCCGTATCGAGTCTAGCTCATGCTTCATCAGCGCTATCCATTCGGCGTCGCTGTAGCTGCTGCGGCTTACAATCCTTATGTTGGAGGTGTATCTGAAATAGTCTTGCAAAGCTGTTGCCACATAGCCCATACCTGCGCCCGACTCTTTGCGTGTATAGCCCATATTAACCGCCACACCGCAATGATACACCAGTTGTGCCACGGCTGTCTTCTCCTCGTCACTCCAGAAATAAATCCCCCTTCCGCCAGCAGGCATATTGTCCCAATCGTAAGTGGCCGCCGAGAAATCGACACTGAGCGTGCGCGGCTCGTAAAGGGTTGAGCAGGTGTAGCTGTGGCTGCCTGTGCCGGTGGGAGGCCAAGCCCAATAGCGCATTATCTGAGCCATGGCGGTAGCCACACATCCCGACACAGCGCGTCCGCCGGTATCCACCGGGCACTGGTCGTTGTAGGGCGAGCTCTGGTTCCACTGTGTGTGCATCAGCTGGTTAACCACCTTGGCGCCAGGAGCCTTCGGAGCGGGCGTCACATGTCCTTCAAGTTCAGCCCACGCATTTTGCACTTCCAGGCTTTGCGTCACGCCCATACGGGTGGCCACCTTAATCTCCTCGATATAATGTTCCAACCAGCCACGTATATGGTCGGGCAGCTGCGAGGTGGAGAAACCCGTCTCGGTGGAGAAGCCGAGAATAGGCCTGGCGAGGTCGTCGCCACTGACAATCACAAAGCCGTCGCGGCCTGCGGGAGTGAAAACATAAATGCCGTTCAATCCAAGGTCGGCGCCACATTCCAGAAACCTAGGAGCCTCTGACACACCGGTCTGTTTCTGCCAAAAAGTCTTGGCGACCTCGAGTGCGCGTCCAGAATCAACAGGATTGGCATTAAGCCCAACCCACGTTAACATGACAGCAACGAAAAGAAGTACTTTTTTCTTCATGGTTTATAGTTTAATTTACAAATTATCAATCATATAACCAACAGTCAGCAGATTGTTGGCAAATAGATTTGCAAAATTACGAAAAACATTCAACAACTGCAAGAGTTTTTATTTTCCTCCTCTCCCAAAATTCAACTTGCAGGTACAACACCAAGTATAAAAAACACAGACCTCATACAGAGATGATACAGACTCAACTCAGACTTTTTACTCAAAAACATAGGACACAACGCCATAGCCCACCAACCGTTTTACGCCCCGATAAGCATGGCATACATCTTTGAAAGAGGCAATAGCAAGTCTGTTGGAGTTTTAACATTATAAAATGTAACATTTTTGAGTTTTTGCCGTTAAGAGAAATTAAGAACTAAAATAGTACGATGAGACAATTAAAAATTACCCATTCGATTACGAACCGCGACATCAAGTCGCTGGACAAATACCTGCAAGACATCTGCAGCGAGGAGTTGTTGACGCCGGAGGAGGAGGTGCAGCTGGCACAGCGCATAAAGAACGGCGACCAGGCAGCCCTTGACAAACTGACGAGGGCGAACCTGAGATTCGTGGTGTCGGTGGCGAAGCAGTACCAGAACCAGGGACTGAGCCTGCCCGACCTGATAAACGAAGGCAACGTGGGACTGATAAAGGCTGCTAAAAGATTCGACGAGACGCGTGGATTCAAGTTCATCTCGTATGCGGTGTGGTGGATCAGACAGTCGATACTGCAGGCTATAGCCGAGAACTCGAGGATAGTGCGTCTGCCGGCCAACCAGCTGGGAGCCTTGAACAAGATAAAGAAAGAGCAGTCGAGACTTGAGCAGGAGCTGGAGCGTCCGCCATCGGAGGAGGAGCTGGCCGAGCGTGTTGACCTTCCGGAAGACAAGATTAAGAGCATCCTGGGCATCTCGGGTCGCCACATATCGATAGACGCGCCGCTGGTGGCCGACGAAGACACCAACTTCGTCGATGTGCTGCCTAACGAAGACACACCGCCGACGGACGACGCGCTGATGAAAGAGTCGCTGTCGCTGGAGATAGAGCGTTCGCTGGCAACGCTGACGGAATACGAGCGCGAAGTGATAAAGATGTACTTCGGAATCGGAATCCCCCATCAGTTGAGCTTGGACGAGATTGCGATGAAGTTCAACCTGACACGCGAAAGGGTGAGACAGATAAAGGAGAAAGGGCTGAAGAGACTGAAGAACAGCTCGAAGAGCAAGCACCTGATGGCGTATCTGTAGGAAAGGGGTTTCCTGCAATAAAGACACTGACATAAAGGTTGACCGCAGCGGCCAACCTTTTTTTTTGCAAGAATAATATGAATTATTCGTACTAAATCAGTAAATTTGCACCTAAAATTAAAGCCATGAGACAGATCCAGCTACTGATAACTGCCATGGCCATGCTGCTTGTGGCAAGCTGTGCGACAGCGCAGAGCGAGAGCAAGGCCGAGAAAAAGAAGAAAACCGACACATACGCGGTGGAACAGGTAATAGTGAGGGACATGCCGTCGCTGGGCGAGCATATCATAATACGTCCGAACGCCAAGAAGAACCATATCCGGCTGAGACGAGAGCAAAGCAACGACGTGATATACTATGAACTACGAGACCGTGACGAGAAACCAATCGCCCGCGGCACATGGAACACCGTGGAATATCGCCTCGACATGGAGCCTTTCGCGCCGGGAGTTTATTATCTGAAGCTGTACAATTATCAGGATATGCAACTGATGTACAGAATCACCAAGACGGGAGAGTAGCAGACAGTAAATTAACACTTTAATTTCACCCTGTTGGACTTAATCATCAAATATTTCCCCGAGCTGACACAAAGGCAGCGGGAGCAGTTTGCGGCCATGGGACCGCTATATGAGGATTGGAACTCGAAGATAAACCTTATCTCACGAAAGGACATGGAGAACTTCTACGAGCACCATGTCCTACACTCGCTGGCAATAGCCAAAGTGCAGCCGTTCAAGACGATGGCGGAGATTCTGGATGTAGGTACAGGCGGCGGCTTCCCCGGCGTGCCATTGGCGATAATGTTCCCCGACTCGCAATTTCACCTTGTGGACTCAATCGGAAAGAAAATCAAAGTGGTGCAGGACGTGATTGAGCAACTGGATTTGAAAAACTGCCGCGCCGAACAGATACGTGCGGAGCAGATAAAGGGCGAGTATGACTTCGTGGTGTCGAGGGCTGTCACAACACTGGGCGAATTTACAGGTTGGGTACACGGCAAGATTTCGCCGACCCACTACCACCATCTGCGCAACGGCATACTGTATCTGAAAGGCGGCGACCTGACCGAGGAGCTGGCTCCGTTCAAGAAGAAAGTTCAGACATGGGATATAGGCGAGTGGTTTGAAGGCGAATGGTTTGAGACAAAGAAAGTGATTTATCTGCCATGGAAATGAAAAGGAAATTTATCATTATCCCCCTCATTTCTCTATTATGCGGCTGCTCCCAAAATCCCAAGGTAAGCCGTGTGGATATCAGCAACTGGCAGTTCGACTACAGCGGAGTGGAATACACGGCAACGGTGCCGGGCTTTGTGCATACCGACCTGATGGCAAACGGCATTATCGGCGACCCGTACATCGGGACGAACGAGGACTCGGTTCAGTGGGTGTCGCAATGCAAGTGGACATACACCTGCCACATAGACAGAAGCATCCTGCCCAAGGGTGATTCCCTATGGATTGTCTTCGAGGGGCTGGCAGGGAGAGCCGACGTGGTTTTCTACGACGACATACATAACGCAAAACAGGTGGTGTCGCACGAAGCAGACAACATGTTTGTCAGCTACGAGTTCCCCCTTCCAGAGTTCTGCAATGACGTCATGGTGCAGTTCTATCCGCTCTACGACTCGGTGCTCGAGCAGGAATACGGCATACCCCTACCCGACCGGCGGGCGTTCACTCGCATCGCTCCCTATCAGCAGGGCTGGGATTGGGGACCGAAACTGGTCTCTTGCGGAATATGGAAGCCTGTGTATGTGTGCAATAAGCGGTCAGCCGGCAGCGGTCAGCAGCCAGCGGTCAGCAGCCGGCAGCCTTTCAATTTTCAATTTTCAATTTTCAA
>JAFZTV010000090.1 GCA_017618625.1 Bacteroidales bacterium
ATACTGCGGATATGGCGTAATTGGTAGCCGCGCTAGACTTAGGATCTAGTGGCGAAAGCCGTAACGGTTCGAGTCCGTTTATCCGCACAAAACAAGAAGACAACATCCCTCCAAAGATGTTGTCTTTTTTACGAGCGCTTTTTCTTAAAATGACGATACTTCGGACGGTAGCGGATTCCTTATAATATTTTCATCCCTTCGGCGTTATTATAATTTGTATGCGCAACCTATACATATTTCTCCTTTTTCTGTTACTGCTTGCCTTCAGGGCCGAGGCCTCATATCTGTTGCTTCCTATGGACAACGTGCAGCGCAACCACCTGAAAGCCTATGGTGTTGCCTACTGGGCTCTTGAGCGCGAGGTCGAAGTCACTTGGCTCCTCAACTACCGTGGCGGGGCCTTCATGATGAAGTATGCCGACGCCCTTGAGAAAGAGTGCCGACTGCGCGGGGTCTCCTACGAGGTCATAGCCGACGGACAGTCGGCCGACATCCTCTCCTACATCGCCGACCCGGGCGTGAACATGGATGCGGTGCGCCTACAGAAAGCTCCCAAGATTGCCGTCTATTCGCCCAAGAACAAACTCCCGTGGGACGATGCGGTGACGTTGGTGCTCACATACTCTGAGATTCCTTACGACGTAATCTATGATGAGGAGGTCATTTCGGGTGTGCTACCCAAGTACGACTGGCTGCACCTTCACCACGAGGACTTCACCGGCCAATACGGCAAGTTCTGGGGCAACTACCGCTCGCAGAAGTGGTATATCGAGGATGTCAAGACTCAGGAGGCTATGGCTCACAAGCTCGGCTTCTCCAAGGTCTCGCAGCTCAAACTCGCCGTCTCCCACAAGATACGCGACTTTGTGGCCGGCGGCGGGTTCCTCTTTGCCATGTGCTCGGCCCCCGACAGCTACGACGTGGCTCTCTCGGCCGAGAATGTTGACATCTGCGACGTGATGTTCGACGGCGACCCTATGCAACCCGACGCCCAGAACCACCTCGACTACTCAAAGACATTCGCCTTCAAAGACTTCCGCATAAGCACCACTCCTGCGGAATACGAGATTTCAACCATCGACATCGATCAGCAGTCGCGCGGCCGCGTCGTGAACGAGCGAACCGACTTCTTCACACTCTTCGAGTTCTCCGCCAAGTGGGATTGGGTGCCGACGATGCTCACACAGAACCACACTCGTGTGATACACGGCTTCATGGGGCAGACGACGGCCTTCCGCAAGGAGACCGTCAAAACCTCGGCTGTCATATTGGCCGAGAACAAGGAACTGGGCGAGGTTCGCTACCTGCACGGCGACTTCGGCAAGGGCACCTGGACTTTCCTCGGCGGGCACGACCCCGAGGACTACCGTCACTATGTGGGTGACCCTCCGACCGACCTCTCGCTCTACCCCAACTCCCCTGGCTATAGGCTTATACTTAACAACATCCTCTTCCCCGCCGCAAAAAAGGAAAAACACAAGACCTGATTTGTGAATGGCGAATTGACAGTACAAACACCTACCACTGACAACTAAGCACTAATCAATAAAAACTTGAAACTGAAAACCTCCATACTGCTATGCCTACTGGCTCTCGCCTCTCTCGTCCACTCACAGAGTTGGTCGGTTTACACCGTCCGCTCGTCCGAGATTGTGGGCGACGACATCATGGCGGTGGCTGCCGACTCAAAGGGTGCCGTATGGGTGGGCTCCACGTTGGGCCTCTGCCGCCTGTCGGGCCGCACCTGGACGGATTATTCCATGTTCAACCAGAAGCTCAAGGATCAGTTCATCAACTGCATCGCTGTCGATAAGCGCGGTGTGCTCTGGATTGGGACCGACGACTACGGCGTGTTCGAGTTCAACGGCACCCACTGGACAGAGCATCCGAAGGAGATGCAGAAATACAATATGGCTCTTATCCGCGACATCGCGGTCGACCAAGACGGCGTGGTGTGGATAGGCGTCACTCTGAGTGGCTTGGTACGCATCGAAGGTAAGGATTGGAAGAAATACACCGCCGACCAAGGCGGCCTCAAGAGCGACTTCATCATGGACATCGCCATCGACAAAGACAACGCCAAGTGGGTCGCCACCAACGAAGGGGTCTCCAAGTTCGACGGTTCGAGGTGGACCTCCTTTACCACTACCAACTCCAAACTGCCCATTGGCAACGTGCCGGCCATAGCCATCGACCGCAAGGACGTGAAGTGGATTGGCACCATCGCGGGCCTCTGCCGTTTCGACGGCACGGATTGGCAGGTTTTCGACACCAAGAACTCTCCCTTGCCCGACAATCAGATAAACGCCCTCTGTATTGACGCCCGTGGTGCCATCTGGATGGCAACGCAAAAGGGTGTGGCGGTATTCAACGGCAAGGACAAATGGCAGGTTTACAATGCTAAGAACTCCAAGGTGCCCAACGCTGCGGTACGCTGCATGATGATCGACCAGAAAGGCACCAAGTGGTTCGGCACGCAGGGTGGGGGACTGGTTCGTTTCGACGGCTACGGCGTGAAAGGACGTGTCGTTGACGATAAGGGCAAGGCGGTGCCTAACATGACCGTCCGCTGCGGTACACGCACAACCACTACCGATGCCGAAGGCCTCTACTATTTCGAACTTCCCGCCGATGCGGCTGGTGAGATAACGCTTGCCACCGACGCTACGGTCGAGCCTACCAACTACACCTTCAACAACCTCAACGGATTTCTTTTTGTCAAGGACTTCTCCGTATCCACCGCCCTTGTGGCCAAGGGAAACTCTAAGGAGAAAGTGGTCGTGACGCCATATCTGGCCGAAGGCTATATCACCATATCGCTCGAATGTCCTACCGCCGAGGTTGAGTTTGTCAACGCCAAAGGTGAGTCGGTGCGCACCCTGCCCAACTACAAGAACGGCGCAAAGATAACCATAGCCAAGATGCCCAAAGCCCCATATACGCTCTACATCAGAACAGCAAAGGGCGAAAAGTCGCTACAGTTCAACCTGAAGTGATGCTTAGATATTTTGATGATTGCCCGTTAGGGTTCACGTTCGGGGTATTATATAACAATTAGACGCCGGTCACACATTGGCGACCGGCGTCTGACTTCTTTAATCGTTGCAGCTATTATTTACATTTCATGCCAATCAGGATGCCTGCGTTTTCGCCGGTGTGATCCACGTCGCTGCATTTCTGGATATCTTCATTTGGATAATCTTCCTGCAGTTCTCTAAGGGTATAATCCATAGTGGTTTCTTCACCGACTACATAATTTGTGCAATGGCAAATCTTTGTGCAGGAGGTCATGGCGGCAATTCCTGCTATTGCGGATATAAGTAATAGGATTTTTTTCATGTTAAAGGTTTTTGTAAAAAACAGCAGCCGCCATATAGCGGCCGCTGTTTCTGATTAATAAAAGTTGTTAACTCTTATTTGCACTCAACACCCCATTTGCCAAGGTCTGCGTCGTCGGTAACTTCGCTAACGTCGCTGCATTTTTTAATCTCATTCTTAACAAAGGTGGGGAATGTGGATTGGATGTCTTTCAACTTGAGATCCTCATACACTTCACCGTCGTTGCTGCCAGAATAGAGGGTGCAGTCACAGGTCTTTTCGCAAGAAGCGAACACGGCGACCATGGCGATGGCGGCCAATGCAAAGAAAACTTTCTTCATGGTTTTATTGATTTGTTTAATTTATGCCTACTCTAAATGGTTTTCGGCGGCCCCAATATTTGGTACAATCTAACGTTTGGTTTACCAGCTGGTTTTGCACTCAACGCCAGTCTTGTTGTTGCCTTCGTCGTCGGAGTAGATGGTGCCCATGTCTTTGCACTTTTTACCACTCTCGATTTCGATGTCTTTCTGGGTGCTTACCACAACGCCTAAAGCGTATGTTTTGCAGGTGCATTTCTTGTTGCAGGATGTAGTGAACATTGCAACCATTGCGATAGCGGCTAAGGCCAATACGATTTTCTTCATAATTTGTTTAATTTGTTATGTTTGTAATTATTTTTGTTTGATGGATATACTTCCATCGAATAGTGCAAAGATAGTGATTTTGTTCAGAAATGCAAGTGTTTTGGCGAAATACTTTATTCACATAGTATTGTTAAAACAGTTTCTTATGATATGTTTTTCTCTAGAAATTGGCGTAGTTCAACTGGTGATACATCGTGGTGTATCTGTCCGTCAACCACATACGATATGGCTCCTGTCTCCTCGCTCACCACCACGCTTATCACGTCTATCTGTTCGCTGATGCCGATGGCGGAGCGGTGGCGAAGCCCAAGGTTCGGGTCAATTTGATTGTTTGATGATACGGGCAGTATGCAGCGCGCTGCGAGTATAGTGTTTTTGCGTACTATCACGGCTCCATCGTGCAGCGGTGAGTTCTTGAAAAACAGCGCTTCCAGCAACGCGGCGGAGGTGGTGGCGTCAATACGCTCGCCTGTGGCAATGATGTCGTCCAGTTCGTTTTGGCGTTTGAAGATGATAAGTGCTCCGGTTTTGGATTGCGACATGTGCATACAAGCCTGTATGTACGGTTCTACGTTGAGTGTGGAACTCTGTGATATGTTGTGCTTCCAAAACAGGAATCGTTTCTTGAACGAGTCGCCGGCCAGGGTTGTCTTGGTACCTACTAGCAGTAGGAATTTCCTTATCTCGGGTTGGAATATGATGACTAGCGCCACCAATCCCACGCTCACAATCTCGCCCAGAAGTGCGCCCGAGAGCCGCATGTTCAGAAAATAGGCTACTTGACGCGCTATGACAATGACCAGTATGGCCCAGAAGATGCGGATGACGTTGGTTCCGCGCACCAGACGATATAGGTAGAAGAACAACGCGGATACCAACAGTATGTCGATTACATCGACAAATCGTATGGAGTGAAGTCCTGCTATGAGTGTAACCATTGTTGATTGAAAATTGAAAGTTGAAACTTGCTTGTTAGGGAATATGTTTAGAGTTCAGATTGTTTGAATATGTGATGACTATTCATACAGCAGCCTCACGGCTTCCAGCGCCTCCTTTGGGTCGTGTACGCGTAGTATCCTTGAGCCTTTCATTAGTGCTTTGGTGTTCAGCACCGTGGTGCCGTTCAGCGCTTCGGCTGGGGTGATGTCTAGTTTGCGGTATATCATCGACTTACGTGATATTCCTGCCAGCAAGGGCTCGCGGAATACCGACGTGAGTTCGTCGAGTCGGTCGAGTAGTTCGTAGTTCTGTTCCACCGTCTTCCCGAAGCCGAAGCCCGGGTCAATCCAGATGTCCTTCACTCCGAGCTCGTAAAGGCGGTTGATTCGTTCGGAAAGGTAGAGACAGAGGTCTTGCACAATGTCGTTGTATTCGCATTTCAACTGCATCTCGTCGGGCCGTCCGGTGGTATGCATCAATATATAGGGAACCTGCAGTTCTGCAACGGTTTCGAACATACGGTTGTCCAACTGTCCGCCGCTGATGTCGTTGATGATGTCGGCCCCGCACCCGATAGCCGCTCTCGCGCTCTCGGCAAGATAGGTGTCAACCGAGATGATGACGTCGGGAAACATTCTGCGGATTCGCTCTATGACGGGTTGGAAGCGGGCAATCTCCTCGTCGGCGTCGGCCAGTCGGTTTCCTGGCTTTGACGATGTGGCTCCGATGTCAATGATGTCGGCTCCGTCGGCTATTAGTTTTTCTGCTTGCCGCGCAGCCGCTTCAACCGATGTGTATCGGCCTCCGTCGTAGAACGAGTCGGTGCCGATATTGAGAATTGCCATCACCGCAGGTCGCTCAAATGTGACCAATTTTTTGTGGACACATAGGCTAAATGCTGAAAATTTTGTATCTTTGCTCATTGCTATTAAAACGCCATCTTTGTTTATTAATTGTATATCAACATTAAAAAAATACCTATGCCAGACACCGCAGGTGAATTTGAAAGAGAGATAGGACGTTGCAGGGATATATTCGAAAAAAAGGCTCGTGACTACGGCACCTCGTGGCGCATTCTCAGGCTTCCGTCGCTCACCGACCAGATTTATATCAAGGCCAGCAGAATCCGCAGCATCCAGGAGAAGGGTTCCCACCTTATCGACGAGGGGGTTGTGCCGGAGTTTGTCGCTATGGTCAACTATGCCACCATGGCCCTCATCCAGCAGGAACTCGGTGGCAGCAGCGACGACGAGCTGCCCGTCGAGCAGGCTATGTCCCTCTACGACAAGCACATCAAAAGCACCACCGACCTGATGACCGCCAAAAACCACGATTACGGCGAGGCTTGGCGTCAGATGCGCATAAGTTCTATGGTCGACCTCATCCTAATGAAAATCCGCCGCATCAAGCAGATTGAGGACAACGACGGCAAGACCATCATCTCCGAAGGCGTCGAAGGCAGCTATCAGGACATCATAAACTACTCAATCTTCTGCCTCATAAGACTGGAGGAAGGCTCCTGCTAAACAAATAAACTCGCACATCAACATCCACCATATCACCATATCAACACATCAACATCCAACATCCAACATCCAACAAATCAACATATCAACATATCAACATCCAACATATCAACATCCACCATATCAACACACAAACACATCCCCATGAAAGACACAAGACTTAACTACACGCTCAATATCATAGCCCGCTGGTTTGTCGGGCTTGTTTTCCTCTTCTCCAGCTTCACCAAGGGAGTTGACCCGCTGGGCACGGGTTTCAAGGTACAGGAATACATGACCGCATGGTCCATTGGCGGTTTCACCTTTGAGTGGGCTCTGCCGATGGCAAACTTCCTGTCGGTAGCGCTTATTTGCGCTGAGTTTGTGGTGGGCGTGCTGCTTATCACTGGGGCTTTCCGTCGCCTCTCGGCATGGTTGCTTGTTGCCATGATGCTTTTCTTCACAGTGACTACCCTCATCGACGCCATCACCAACAAGGTGACCGACTGCGGTTGCTTTGGCGACGCGGTGAAGCTCACTAACTGGCAGACTTTCTGGAAGAATGTGGTGCTTGATGTGCCTACGGTATGGATCTTCCTCACCCAGAAGCTACGCTACCGTCCGCGTTTTGAGCGCGACATGATAATTTTGATAGCAGCGGTGGCCGTGATGATAGGTTTTGAGGTTTACAACATTAACAACGAGCCTTGTATCGACTTCCGTTCGTGGAAGGTGGGCAAACGCATGATGCAAACCGACGAAAGCCTGCAGATGAAGAGCTACATGACTTACAAAAACTTGCAGACAGGCGAGGAAGTTGAGATAGAGACCAAGGACTGGGAAGCCTATCAGGACGAGACGGTATGGCAGCTTACCGGCACCAGAGTGGTTGACCCTCACGAGATAGACGCCGACGGTTTCTCGATGCTCGATATGGATGGCAACGATATGTCTGTCGATATGCTCAGCTCGCCCGACTACCTGCTTATAGCCACGCTGCCTGACCCCGACCTCGATGAGATAGGTCCAAAGGGTCTGCGTGCTCTTAAGGCCGTGACTCAGTTTGCAATGGACAATGATATTCAGATGGTGGTGCTTGCTTCGGCTCTCCCTGAAGATGTGCAGTCGTTCCTCTACGCCAACGAGTTGCAACTCGATTTCTACGGCGCCGACGAGAAGGCCATTCTGGTTATGGCTCGTGCAATGCCTGCCTTTGTGCTGATGAAGGACGGCGTTGTGATGGGCAAGTGGCACTATCGCAACTTCCGCAAGGTGCTGGATTATGATTTTGAAGGAAACGATAAAGAAACCGAGAAATAATCGGTGGGAGTTAGGTGGTCGTTAGTAGGTCGTTGGTAGGTAGTTGGTATGGTGTTGGATGAAGTGAGGGGCATCGGTCAGCAAATAATGGTCGGTTTAAGGTTACAATCAAACAGTTAGATAAAAGAAAAAACTATGATACAGAGAATTCAGTCATTTTATTTGGTGTTGGCAGCATGTGCTATGGCACTCTGCTTTATGTTTCCGGTGGCTAAGTACAAGACAGCGGACATGGAGGTTTATGCGCAATACAGCTTGATAAAGAGCCAGGCTCTCAACAAAACAGTCGAGCAGTCGGAGAATGTTGCTTCTCAGGGTGACTTCGAGCAGATTGGCGGTAACATGAGCAAAATGGGCTATGCCAAAGCTCCTGGTTGGCCGCTCTTAGTGTTGGTGGTGATTGTGATCGCCATCGCCTTGGTGAGCATATTCCTCTACTCAAACCGCACACTCCAGGTGCGAGTGGTGGCTGTGGGGTTCTTGCTCAACGTGGTTTATATCTTCTTGGTGTTCATCTGGGCGGCTGACGCTTTCCTGAAACCCATAAAGCAGGCCTTTGTCGATTATGAATGGGTCACCACCTATTCTGTTGCCACGTGGGCTCCTATAGCAAGTGCGGTACTTTTCTTCCTCGCTCAGAACGCTATCAAGCGTGACGAGAAGAAAGTGCGTGACGCAGACAGAATAAGATAAGTGTTAAGCTTCAATCCGTGTTGACGAAGTCGGGTTATAACGTTACTTTTGACAGTTTGCCACAGCTCAATACTGTGGCACGTGAGCTGTTGGAAACCTTCTCCGACGACCGCTTCTTTGCATTCTTCGGAAGTATGGGTGTGGGCAAAACCACCCTCATCAAGGAGATGTGTGCATCGCTTGGGTCAAGCGACAATGTCTGCAGCCCTACGTTCGCCATTGTCAACCAATACTCTACCGGCGAAGGCGAGCCCATCTACCACTTCGACTTCTACCGTCTGAAGAATCTTGACGAGGCTTACGATATCGGCTACGAGGAGTATTTCTACTCTGGCGACTACTGCTTCACCGAATGGACGGAGAAGATAGAACCTTTGCTGCCCGACCGTTATGTGAGGGTTGAAATAACTGAAACCAACGGCGTTCGCACCCTGAACGCACAACTGATAATAGACAAATAGATGAAAACAATGGATAAGAATACTCAGAAGAGCGAAGCTGAGATGCTGGCACGTGTGGCTGCCAAAGCTTTTGACGACAAGAAGGGCATGGATGTGAAGATACTCGACCTGCGTGACCTACAGTCGGCTCCGGCACGTTTTTTTGTTATAGCATCGGGTAATGTTCCGTCGCATGTGTCAGCCCTGTGTGACGCTGTCCACGAGGCGGTCAAGAAGATGTTCGGACAGAATCCCTCGAAAGTCGAAGGTTACAACAACGCCGAGTGGATTCTTATGGATTACTTCGACGTTGTCGTGCATATTTTCCAGAAAGAGAAACGCGACTACTATCGTCTCGAGCAGCTCTGGGCCGACGGAAATTCTTTGACGCTTGACAACGGCCAGTAGTCCTTTGCCTTTATAACCTTTCAAACCATAAAACCTTTCATACATTCAAACCTTAAAACCTATCAACGTCTAAATGAGCGATCAAAATACAAATAACGGCAACAATCAGCAGAACCCGCAGGGACAGCCGCCCAAGAAATCGGGTAAGAATGTGATGCTGTACATAATCTATGGCGTGGTGATACTCGGGTTGGGCTTCCTGCTCTTCCCTACTGATAAAAGTTCTGCGTCGAAAGAACTGACATGGGAGGAATTCGAGCCGATACTGCTCAATCACGACTACGAGAAAATCGTGGTGGTCAACCAGGAGTTTGCCGAAATTTACATCAAGGACGACCTGGTTGAAACCAAATACAAGGACTTGAAGGGCAACGCTCCGATATTGGGCAAGGCCAAGGTAGAGAACTCTTTCTACAAATACAATATCGGCAATCTTGAGCATTTCGACAAGGAACTCTCCGGCATAGAAGAGAAGCTCGGCGGGGTGCATATCTCATATCAGATAGAGAAGCGTAAAAACGCATGGAGGGATATCCTTATGTTGTTCGGACCGCTGTTGATGCTGATACTGTTCTTCTACATCATGACTCGCGTCACTTCGCGGCAGATGGGTGGCGGTGGCAGCATTTTCGGTGTCGGTCGCTCCAAGGCCAAGATGTACGACGGCAAGACTCTCAAGACCAACGTCACCTTCAAGGATGTGGCGGGTTTGGCTGGAGCTAAGGAAGAGGTTGTCGAGGTTGTCGATTTCCTGAAGAACCCCAAGCGCTATACCGACCTTGGTGGCAAGATTCCCAAAGGTGTGCTGCTCGTAGGCCCTCCGGGTACCGGTAAGACTCTTCTCGCCAAAGCTGTGGCTGGCGAGGCCAACGTGCCTTTCTTCTCTATGTCGGGTAGCGACTTTGTCGAGATGTTCGTCGGCGTGGGTGCTTCTCGTGTACGTGACTTGTTTGAGGAGGCGAAGAAGAAAGCCCCGTGCATCATATTCATCGACGAGATTGACGCCGTTGGTCGTGCCCGTGGTCACAGCGGAATGAGCAACGCCAACGATGAGCGAGAGAATACCCTCAATCAGCTGCTCACCGAAATGGACGGCTTCAGTAGTGGTACCAATGTAATCGTTCTGGCCGCCACCAACCGTGCCGACGTGCTTGACAAGGCTCTTCTGCGTGCTGGTCGTTTCGACCGTCAGATATATGTCGAGCTGCCTGACATCGAGGAACGTAAGGCTATCTTCGAGGTTCACATGAAAGGTCTCAAACTTTCCAACGATAAGGAAAAAGAGGGTTATGTTGACCGTGAGTTCCTTGCCAAGCAGACTCCTGGCTTCTCTGGCGCCGACATCGCCAACGTTTGCAACGAGGCCGCCCTCTGCGCTGCCCGCAAGAACAAGAAGATTATTGAGAAACAGGACTTCCTCGATGCTGTTGACCGCATAGTAGGCGGATTGGAGAAACGCACCAAGGTTTTGACCGAGAACGAAAAACGCACCATCGCCTACCACGAGTCGGGTCACGCTTCCGTAAGCTGGCTGTCGCGTTGGGCTTCGCCACTGGTCAAGGTAACCATTGTGCCGCGTGGTCGTGCTCTCGGTGCCGCATGGTATCTGCCCGAGGAACGACAGATTACCACCTACGAACAGATGTTCGACGAACTCACGTCGCTCATGGCGGGCCGTGCCGCCGAGGAGGTGGCGTTCGGCAAGATAAGCACCGGAGCTCTCAACGATATGGAACGTGCCACCAAGATGGCACAGTCGATGGTGGTCTATTACGGCATGAGCCCCGAACTCGGCAACATAAGCTACTACGACGCCAGCGGACAAAACGATTACGGCTTCACCAAGCCATTCAGCGAGAAGACCGCTGAGAAGATTGATGCTGAAGTGCGTCGCATCGTGGAAGAGGCCTACAGTACTGCAAAACGCCTCATCATCGAACACCGCGAGCAGCTCGACCAGCTTGCAGGTCAGCTCTTTGAGAAAGAGGTGCTCTTCCGTGAAGACCTCGAACGCATCTATGGCAAGCGTCCTTGGGAGGAAGAACCCAAGCAAATTGAAAATCCCGAACCGTCAGAAATAACAGAGAGCACGGAACCATCTGAGAACTCTGGTGATTCTGATAAGTATGAGCATTCTGAGCCTTCTGGGAATTCTGAAATGTCCGGGAATACAGAACCTTCTGAAAACAATTCAACACCTCAGCAATGAAGAAATTCTGGATACGCACGGCCAGTTCTGTAGTTTATGTGGCATTGTTCCTAGGAACGATGCTGAGTGGCGTTATCCTGAATAACGAGCTTGCAGGAACTCTCATTTTTTTGGCATTCTTGCTATTTGTGGCTTGCGGTTGCACATTTGAGTTCTACCGTATTGCCAAGATGAAAGGGGCAAATCCGATAGAGTGGTTGGGGTATGTGGTGGCATGTTTGACGATTATAACTTTTCCGTATCTTGATATTGTGGATATCTCGAAAGGCGGAACGTTTGATTTTCTCACTGTTTTAGGTTTTGTTGGGGTATTTGTCTGTTTTTTGTTGGCGATGCCTTTGGCAGCCATAATACAGTTATGGCGCAAGTCCGATTCTCCGTTTGGAGATATTGGATACACGTTCCTGTCAGTATTCTACATTGCTCTACCGTTGGGTTTGATGCTTTTTCTACATAGTTACAATCCGTATGTGCTTATGCTTGTTGTGGCTTTGTTGTGGATTAACGATGCCTGCGCCTATATGCTGGGATCTATGATAGGAAAGCATAAGATGTGGCCCAAACATTCGCCAGGGAAGACGTGGGAAGGCACTGTAGCAGGTGTTGCAATTGCAACTGCCATAGGCGCATGTATAGTCAGATTTTGGCCTAATGTATTTGGCAATATGGAGACATGGCAGGGTGCAATGCTTGGTTTTGTTTGTGGGGCTATTGGCACGATGGGTGACTTGGTGGAGTCGATGCTGAAACGCTCGGTGGGATTGAAGGATTCAGGGAAAATACTCCCCGGTCATGGTGGTTTCCTCGACCGTTTCGACAGTTTGCTGATACTGATGCCTTTCGCGACAATTTTTATTGTTTTATTTACAATGTAATCTGCAGTGACATCCGACCAGATCATATATGAAGACAATCATCTGCTGCTCGTCAACAAACGGGCAGGGGAGCTTGTGCAGGGTGACAAGAGTGGCGACTCGTGTCTGGTCGACGAGATCAAGTCTTTCATCAAAGAACGTGACAACAAGCCTGGCAATGTCTTCTGCGGTCTTGTACACCGTATTGACCGACCTGTCAGCGGCGTCGTCATCTTTGCCAAGACCTCCAAAGCTCTCTCTCGTATGAACGCATTGGTGAAGGAACGTGCCATAGAGAAGACCTACTGGGCTGTATCCAAGAACTGCCCTGAGCCTATGGAAGGCGAACTCCGCAACTGGCTGCTTCGTAACGAGCGGATGAATAAAAGTTTTGTGGTAGCCGATGGTACTAAAGAGGGTGCAAAGGAGGCTGTTTTGGATTATAAGGTCATAGGGCGTTCCGAAGGTGGTTACTACCTCATCGAGGTGAACCTTCACACTGGCCGTCATCATCAGATACGCTGCCAGCTGGCCAATATCGGATGCCCCATTAAAGGCGACCTCAAATACGGTGCCCCGCGCTCCAATCCCGACGGCAGCATCTCGCTTCACTCTCGTCGTGTGTCTTTCGAGCATCCCGTTAGCCACATAAAGATAGACGTCGAGGCCGAACCCTCGTGGGGGCTGTCATTCAATACGATTAACTAAAAAATTATCAATATGAAAAAGATTTTATTGTCATTAGCAGCGCTTCTCCTTGGCCTCTGTGCCTACGCGCAGTCGGGTTGCGAGGTTATGTCGTCCGACTACCATCGTCTCGAACTCTCGTTCAAGGCATCATCCGCATTGAATGTGGAGAATGTAATCGTCAAAGGAAACGACTTTTCCATGGTCACCATGGAAGGCTTCGGCCAGTCGTCAGCTATGGGTTGCCCGTCGCTGCCCACCATGCGTTGCATGATTGAGGCTCCGCTTTGCAGCGGTATTTCGGTACGCATCACTAGCGAAAACCACATTGTGATTGACGGAGAGAGCATCGGCGTCACCAACCGAGTGGCTCCCGTTCAGCCGTCGGAGTGCAAGACCGCCAGCCGCAACCATGACATCCTGGCTCTCGACCAGCAGGTCTATGGAACCGACGCCTTCTACGGTATCGACATCGTTTCCACCGAGCATATCGGCATCGCCCGTGACCGCAATCTGGCCCAGGTGGTTTTCTCGCCTGTGCAGTACAACCCCGTCACCAACCAGTTCCTGGTTTACACGCAGGTCGAGGCTGTGCTGACGTATGAGAATGCCGACGTCGAGGCTACCAAACAGATGAAACGCCGTTACTATTCACCAGCTTTCGGTAACGGCATCAACACCATCAACTCCCTCGGTAGTGCCAAAAACCCGTCCGAGACCGCTCCCATACGCTATCTCGTTATCGCCAACACTATGTTCCGTGGCGAGCTGGACGAGTTTGTCAACTGGAAGAAGCGTACTGGATTCATCGTTGACGAGGTTTATACCGACGATGCCGAAATGGGCGATTCGCTCGAAAGCATCATGGCTTATGTGAAACGTCAATACACCGAGGCAACTGCTGAAAATCCCGCCCCTACCTTTGTTCTGTTTGTCGGTGATGTTGATCAGTTACCCACAACGATTAAAATGGATATTGTCGATTATTGGGGCTTCTTCCAAGACACAACAATCCAGGCATCCGACCTCAACTATGCCTGCTGGACCGATGGCGACAACATCCCCGACTGTTACTACGGCCGCCTGTCGGCTCAGACAGTCGATCAGCTTACCCCGCAGCTCGATAAAATTCTCATGTATGAGCGTTACGAGTTCCCCGACCCGTCGTTCCTTGACGTGGCGGTTCTTGTTGCTGGCCAGGACCAAGGGCGTAGTGGTGACAACGGATATAAAGTGTGTGACCCGACAATGGATTATATAGCAAAGTTTTACATCAACGGCGACTATGGCTATTCTAACGTCTATGAATACAAAAACAACACCTCCATCAATCCCAATGCAACTAATGTGACGCTGGGTACCAACACCACATCTGACGCTGCCGCTATCCGTGCAAGATATTCCGAAGGGGCAGGCTGGATCAACTACTCGGCTCATGGCGATTGGGATCGATGGCATGGTCCTGAACTCACAACATCACAGGTGGCACAGATGACCAACAAGGACAAATGTGGCATCATGATTGGCAACTGCTGCCTCTCTGGTAAGTTCGATGAAACGACCTGCTTTGCCGAATCACTGAAGCGTAAGGACAACAACTGCGGCGCAGCTGCCTATATTGGCGCAAGTAACTCAACATATTGGAATCAGGATTTCTATTGGGCCATCGGTGTTCGTTCTTCAATTAGTGCCAATATGAATCATCAGTACATGGCCGACAATCTAGGTCTCTATGACCGCCTTTTCCACACTCATGGCGAGGACTACTCGCTTTGGGCTGTCACGTTGGGCTCCATGATGTTCAATGGCAACATGGCGGTTGAGAATTCAAATTCAGAGGCCTCCGACAAACTCTACTACTGGGAAATCTACCACACCTTCGGCGACCCCTCAATGATGCCATGGCTCACTCAGGCGGAAGACATGACTGTCACCTACGACGGAGTGTATAGTGGCTCCAGCAGCGTCACGGTTACCTGCGTTCCCTACGCCTATGTAGCCCTTACCGGTGAGGAAAATTATAACCTTTACGGTGCCGCTTTCGCCGACGAGAACGGAGTTGCCGTCATCGACCTCGCACAGCCGCTGCCGCTCGGCAGTTATGTTTTAGCCGCCACGGCTCAGAACTACAAGCCGGCACTTGTTGATGTCGTAGTCTCCGATGTGACATACACCATAACCGTCCTCTCTGACAATGAGACGATGGGCAGTGTCTATGGCAGTGGCACCTATAGTGAGCTGTCCACCGCTGTCATCTCGGCCAGCTCTCACGCTGGATACCATTTTGTCCGTTGGAACGACAACGACCTCAACGCCACACGTACCGTTGTGGTCACTGCTGACTCCACCTTCACCGCCTACTTCGAGGTCAACGACCCCGACGACACATATTACACCCTTACCGTCCTTTCGGCTGACGAGACGATGGGTACCGCCAGCGGCAGCGGTCAGTATCTTGAGAACAGCTCCGTCACCATCTCGGCCAATCCGCTTGCAGGCTACCGTTTTGTGCGTTGGGATGATAATAACACCCAGGCTATACGTCAGGTCACTGTCTCTTCCGATGCCAGCTACACAGCCTATTTCGAACGTATGCCGCAGGGTATCGATGAGGTTTCAAGTGTGAAAGTGAAACTCTACCCCAACCCGACCACTGGCATACTCAACATAGAACTCGACGGATTGAAGAAGGTTGAGGTTATCGACGCTGTGGGCCGTGTTGTCATGACTCAGGGCGCCGGCAACTCCATCAACATGAGTTCTCTCGTCAACGGTATCTATACCGTTCGTCTCTTCTCCGACGGTGCTGTGACCGTGAAGAAAGTGGTCAAGAAGTAACATCACCGTCAAGGTCAAGAAAAGCCATCTAAAAACATGTCAAATATGAGAAAAGGGTTGTTGTCAGTAGTTTTACTGCTGTTGTCCGTTTCTGGTTATGCGCAGGGAGTCTGCGAAGTGAAACACTCCGGTTATGACCGGCTTGAACTTTCGTTCACGGTTTCAGACAAACTCACAATTGACGAGCTCTCGCTCTATGGACAGCCCTTTTCGCTTGTAGCCATCGACGGCTTCGACCATTCGTCCGAAATCGGTTCGCCGTCGCTCCCCACTATGCGTTACATGATTGAGGCCCCTCTCTGCGATGGCATACATGTTCAGATTGTCAGCGAAACACATCTGCTGCTCGACGGCGACAGCTTGGGAGTAACACATAAAGTAGCGCCGGTCCAGCCGTCTGTTTGCAAGACCGCTTCGCGTAACAGCAACAGTTTAGCCTTCAACGATAAGGCATACACCACCAATGCTTTCTTCGGACTGCCGCCTGTCTCCACGCTGCCTGTAGGCGTTGCTCGTGACCGAAACCTTGCCGAGGTGGTCTTTTCGCCGGTTCAGTACAACCCCGTCACCAACCAGTTCCTGGTTTACACCCAAGTCGAGGCGGTGCTGACCTACGACAACCCCGATGTGGCGGCCACCAAGACCATGAAGCGCCTTCATTATTCGCCGGCTTTCTCCTGCGGAGTTAAGACGCTCAACACCCTCGGCGACACCAAGGATGTTACTCTGAACGCCCCCATACGCTATCTCATCGTTTCCAACTCCCTGTTCCGTGGCAAGTTCGACGAGTTCGTCAATTGGAAACGTCGCACTGGATTCATAGTCGATGTTGCCTATACCGACGATGCAGCCGTGGGCACCACGCAGACATCCATCCGCAACTACATCCGTCAGCAATACACCGGAGCCACCAGTGAGCGTCCTGCCCCGACCTACGTCCTTCTTATCGGCGATGTGGCACAGATTCCGGCCAAGACTTATAGCGATGGCGGAGACTCCTTCGTCTCCGACCTTGAATATGCCTGCTGGACGTCCACTGACAACATCCCCGATTGCTACTACGGCCGATTCTCGGCACAGACCTCCACGCAGCTTACCCCTCAGGTCGAGAAGACGCTTATGTATGAACGCTACGAGTTTCCCGACCCGTCGTTCCTCGACCGGGCGGTCCTCATAGCTGGTGTGGATGGTGGCAACTCTGGCGACCACGGCTACACCCACGCCGACCCCACCATGGACTACGCCGCCAAGAACTATGTCAATGGTGACGGAAAGAACCAGCCTGGCGGAAGCGACTTCTACAAGTACGCCACCGTAACCGAGTATAAGAACAACACTTCCATCAACATGAACGCCACGAATGTGACGGTCAAGAGCAACAGTTTCGACTCCGAAATTCGTAGCCTTTACGTCAACGGAGCGGGATGGATGAACTACTCCGCCCACGGTGGTCACGACAGCTGGTCCATCCCCGAGTTCAGCAACAGCCATGTGGCAAGCCTGAACAACAGCAAGAAGTTCGGTGTGATGATAGGCAACTGCTGCCTGTCTGGCAAGTTCGACGAGTCGGCCTGCTTCGGCGAGACGCTGCTGCGACGCAATAACTACTGCGGTGCTGTGGGCTACATCGGAGGCTCGAGCTACACCTACTGGGGCGAGGATGTCTATTGGGCAGTCGGCTATCGCAGCTCCATCAGCGCCAACATGACCCAGCAGTACAACTCCAGCCGCACTGGCGCCTACGACCACCTGTTCCACACCCACGGCGAGGCCTTCTCCGAATGGGCACCCACGTTGGGCTCCATCGTCATGTATGGTAATATGGCGGTCCAAAGCTCTGGCTCTTCGCTGAAAACCTATTATTGGCGCATCTACCACGCCTTCGGCGACCCCTCGCTCATTCCCTGGCTCACGCAAGCCAAGGATATGCCGCTCTCCTACGACGGCTTCCGTGTCGGTGCCACTAGCGTCACCATCGCCGCCGCACCTTATGCATACGTCGCGTTGACCGATGCCGACACCGCGCTTCTGGCAGCTGCCATTGCCGGTTCCGACGGTGTCGCCACACTTACGCTGAACCGCGTTATGGACAGCGGCAGCTACGTCATAGCCGCCACCGCCCAGAACTACAAGCCTTCGCTTGTCGAACTCTCCGTCAACGACACCACGGTGATAAGCTCGGTGTGGAACGAGACCACAGCCACGTTGAAATGCTATCCCAACCCAGCCGTCACCACTGTAACCCTCGTGGTGACGCTGTACGAGAAAAGCGTGCAGTACGAAATCGTTGACGTAAGCGGCCGCAAACTCTACACCGAATCCGTCGAGAACGCTAGCACGCCCCACACCGTCGATGTCTCATCCCTCATCCCCGGAACCTACCTCGTCCGCGCCACAGGCGACAACTTCAACGCCTCAACCAAGATACTCGTAGCGCGGTAGCGACTCGGCACAGTAAGTGACAGCTATCATATTTACTTCCCTAGAAAAAGTCGAATGGATTTTACTATAAACCAGTCATGGGTTGAATGCCTTTTAGGGTACCTGTCTTCCTGAAAAAATTTTTCCCGTCTAATACAATATCGTACCATTCGGTCTTGTTCCATTATTATATCTATGATATAATAATCCCCAATTTTTTATTCAAATAGAAGTTACTTCTAATTCTATGGTAATTCTAGGGTAATTCTAGGGTAATTCTAGGTCAAAGCCTACACAACATCTAGTCAAAGCCTACACAACATCGACACTACTCCGACATAACTCCTATCTAACTTCGATTTAACTCGGGTATGGCTCCGAACCGGATTCTTGTTAGGCCGTTGTATGGGGCACCCATCCACCGCCTAGTTGATGCCTAATCATTAGACAGTACGCTCTATGCCGACACTAATCTATGTGGGTCGGGCTTGCGTCATAGTGCTGGTATGTGTCGGTTACTCCTCGGTTTCGGGCTCTTTCGGGGCTTCGTCAGGCAGCATCGGGGTGGTGTCGTCCTTGAGGAACGTGGTGTCGCTGAAGTCGTGTTCGAAGTTTCTCTGCGAAATCTCGTGTAAAGTTCACGGCGACGCGCAGATAGGGCTGCTAGGCGGACGATATTTCGTGTATTGAAAAAGTTTTCGTATTTTTGTATCGGCTTATTAATAATGTTGACTATGAAAAAACTGCTACTATTTGCTGCAATCCTTGCGTCGGGACTTGCTGCCAGCGCACAGAATGTTATATTTGAGGAGTCGTTTGATAACGGCATACCTCACACCTGGATATCCCTCGACCAAGACGAGGACGGCTACGGGTGGACCGACGCCGTGACACTTCTCACCGAGTGGGACGCCATTGAGGCTCTTGAGGATTTCGCAGTGGGCGGAAACGGCAATGCCGCCGTCTCGATTTCCTATACATTTACCGATGACGACTATTATGTACTAACCCCCGACAACTGGCTCATATCACCTGCAATAGCCATTCCCTCGTCGGGTGCCTGCGAACTCGCGTGGTATACATCTCTCTCGTTTGAAGAAGACTTTGTCTCGGTATATGTCGCCACGTCGGACGATGTCAACGCCTTTTTGGCAACCACTCCTGTG
>JAFZTV010000091.1 GCA_017618625.1 Bacteroidales bacterium
AGAGTCCGACTACGAATGGCAGAAAAACGAAAACCCTTTAAACTCTTAAACTTTTTACCCTTTAAACTTTACCCATGAAATTCAGCATATTTAAAACAGCAAAAGCTCAGAAGGGCGAGGAATGCACCTATGAGCGCTATCTGGAGGCGGCGAACGACGAGAAGCTGCTGCGACTCTGCAACGATATAGCCGCCGAAAAGGACGCCGACCGGCGCGGCGAGATGAAGAAACGGCTGCCGGCAATAACATGGCAGGCCCACTTCCCTGGCCGCCGAGTGGCAAGCGAGGCGGAACCCAGCGGTCTCTTCATGCTCGACATCGACCATGTGGACAACCCGGGCAAACTGTACAAGGAAAAAGTGGCTTCGCAGATCAAGCACCTCGGCATAGTGTTTGTCGGAATGACGGCGAGCCGCCACGGACTGCGCATTGTGGCAAAATGCCTGCCCACCCTGAAGAGCATCGAGGAATGCCAACGGTGGCTCGCCGGCAACCTCAAAGTGGAGTACGACAGCGCCTGCAAGGACTGGGCACGCTGCTCGTTTTTGGTGCACGACAGCTACACGTACTTTATGGACGCGCAGGCCATCTGGCAGACGGAGCCCGAGGAGGGAACGGTATATAATGGAAAAGGTAGGATGGAAGATGCGGGACACACTCCTCAGTCACTTCGTGAAAATGGCAACGCACAATCCGCTCTACGCGCTCCACAGGAGCTTGTACCCCCTAACTTAGGGGAGCAGCAGGTAGAATCAGAACCAAAGAAGGGGGTTGATCAGCGGGAGGGTCTCTTCGGCGGTCCGACGGAATACAAGGGTGTCCCCTACGAGACGATAATCCGCGAGTGGTTCTACCACACAGGCGGCGAACCCACCGAGGGCGAACGCAACACACGCCTCTACCAACTGGCGCTGCGCCTGCGCTACATCACCGACTTCAACGAGGCGACGATGATGCGTGTTATCCCAGCTTACGGCCTGCCCGAAAACGAGGTGCGCGAGATTGTGCGCCACTCGCTTTCATCGTCGCGCGGACAGAATTTCCCACGTGACCTGCAGGAGACGCTCGACCTTATAGACCGCAAGGCGAAAATAGTGGGCGACGACGATGAGGAGATTCCCGAAATCAGCACCAGCACCGACGTGATGCCCTCGCTGCCTCCGGTCTTCAAGCAGTGGGCCGAGATTGCTCCCGACGACTTCAAGGCCGCCGTGGTGCTCAGCCAGCTGCCCATACTCGGCGCGCTGGGCTCGAGACTGCGGGCCGAATACCTCGACGGCGTCAAGCACTCGCCCTCGTTCCAGGTAAGCCTCGAGGCTCCGCAGGCAAGCGGCAAGAGTTTCCTCGTGAGGCTGGTGAACTACGAGCTGGAGAAGATGATGGCATGCGACGAGGTGGAGCGCGAGAAGGAAAGGGCATGGAACGAGAAAATGGCGCAGATAAAGCTCACCAAGACCAAGGTGACCGAGAAGCAGCGCGAGGAGCTTGGTGACAAGCCCAAAGGCATTGTGCGCTATCTGCCCGCCACTGTGTCGGTCACAAAACTCCTCCAGCGTATGGAGTCGGCGCGGGGGCTGCACTGTTTCGCCTTCGGCGAGGAGATAGACACCGTGCGCAAAGCCTACAGCCGCCAGTTCTCGAACCTGTCGGAGATGCTGCGTGTGAGTTTCGACAACGGCCTCTACGGCCAGGACTACGCCAGCGAGAACTCGTGGAGCGGCAACGTGGCGCTCTACTACAACTGCCTCTTTTCGGGCACCCCCAAGGCCATGCGCCGCTTCTATCCCGACGTGGAGGACGGACTGGTGAGCCGTGTGCTCTTCGTGACGCTGCCCGACCAGTTTGGCAAGCCTATGCCGGTGTGGGGCGAGTTCGAACAGAAACAGAACTGCGCCGTTGACCTTGGACTCGAGAAGCTCAACGCCGTGACGCTGCAGGGAGACGAGGTGCAGCAGGAGCACGAGATGCGCCTCGGATGGCTTAACACAGCCCTGTCGAACTGGATCAAAGCCCAGCAGCTGGAGGCTGTGCAGCAGAACGACCGCACACGCGACATCTTCTGCCGGCGCTCGGCGGTAGTGGGGTTCCGCGCCGGCATGCTGGCGTGGTTCCTGTGGGACGAGAAAAACACTCCCGCCATCCGCAAAAACGTGGTCAACTTCGCCGTCTGGGTGGCAAATTCGATGTTGAACCAGCACCTGCTGCGATTCAATGTGACATTGAGCGAGTCGAACACCATACCTTGGGAGAGTGCGTTCAACCACCTGCCCATCGAGTTCAGCCGCAAGGAGGCTGAGAAGGTGCTGACAAGCGAGGGATGTGAGAGCAGGGTCAGAGAGGTTCTCTACAAATGGCGGCTGAAGGGCTTGATCAATGAGGAGAAAACTGGCAAAGGCACAAAAGGACAGAAAACCATGATGACATTCATAAAAACAGGAAGGAGGTAACCAATGAAAGAGTTGGGCGAAATATTCGAATACAATGGCCGTGAGCTGGTGGCCATGAAAAGCGACGAGGGATGCGACGGATGCTACTTCAACCAACGAGGACAGATGGCTTGCAAGTACCACCAGAACGACGAGATAGGACCATGCGGACTGGCGCAACGATCTGACGGCACCGACTGCCGCTTTGTGCTCAACGGCGAGCATGTGAGGATAACCCGCAAGCCCGGCGAGGACGAGCGATACTGGAGCATCCACGTCGGCAGCGTCCACAAGGGATGCCGAACCGCCGATGGCCGATGGTTGGTTGAGGGTGTGGAGGTGGCGGACGAGTGCGTGGAGAGGCTTAAAGTGAAAATCACGGCGGGTTACTTCGACGGCGAGAAACTCTACAAGCGTGGCGAGACCTACGACTATGTGGCTTGCGACCTCGAGAACTTCACAATAATCGACTCCGGCAAGGAGGTTAAAATCCCGTGCCAATATGCGGAGAATTGCGGGTGAACCAACCTTAACTTTAACCTTAACTTTAACTTCAGATACAAACCAGCATTTGTCAATTCACCATATCACCATATCACCATATCAACATATCAACATTTAAAACTTTAGAACAATGAAAAACACAGGAATTATCAAAGAGAAACTGCCGGTTATCAGCGGAACAACGGCAGAAGGAAAAAAATGGTCAAAAACAACTGTAGCTCTTGAGATCGAGACCGACCTCGGCGGCAAAACCCTGGCACTCGAGACTATGAAGGAGGAAAACATCGCCGCAATAGAGCGGATGAGCGTGGGCGATAGAGTGGAATGCACCTGGTATCCCTCGTGTCACCGCAAGGAGGATAACGGCATAACGCGCTACTTCACGTCGCTGGTGCTTTCGTCGGTCAGAAAACTTTAGAGGAGGGCAATATGAACAACAAGCAGGCCATACTACGCAAGAACGACCAGGAGGTCAACAAGGTCACACGGACGATATGCGTTGTCTTCGAGTGCGAATGGGAGGATGTGATGTCCACTTCGCGCGAGACATATCTGGTCAACGCCCGTATGGCCTTCGCCGAGATTCTGTACAGCGAGCTTTGTCTCTCGCAGGTCAATATTGCCCGTCTGCTGGATGTATCGCAGCCGGCGGTGTCGAAATTGCTGAAAAGGCACCAGGACTGCCTAAAGTACGACAGCAACTATTCGCAAAAATACGCCCGTTTAAAGGCCACTTGGGAATATAACTAACTCGAAATGTCAGCGTTGACTGTCCGATACTTAACCCTCAAAAACATCGAGTTAGTTATATCGATATAACTATCTCGATTTCTCTATCCGAAAAAATGAGTATATTTTTGTAGCGTAAAAAAATGAAGAAAACGAAGACGTCTTGAACCTCTTTAACCTTTAACCTTTCTGCCTGCTCCGCAGGCCAGCTACCGAAGCGGAGCAAACCTTTAAACTCTTTAACCTTTAAACTCTTTAACCTTTATTTATTAACCCTTTAAATCTGAAAAACTATGGGAAAAATCAAACAAGGTATTCTCGGAGGATTCTCCGGAAAAGTGGGTCCCGTAATCGGATCCTCGTGGAAGGGCAAAGCTGTGATGAAAGCCATCGCCCTCAGCTACAATGACCGCAACTCCGTGGCTCAACAGGAGCAGCGCGCCAAGTTCGCCCTCGTGGGCAAGTTCCTCAAACGTGTCAACGGCTTCATCGCCCTTGGCTTCGCCAAAAAGGCCGTGGGCATCACCGCCCCCAACGCGGCGATGGCCGCCAATTTGGAGAGCGCCGTCACCGGCGACTTCCCCAACTACTCGCTGGCGATGAACAAGGTGCTCGTCTCGGACGGCAAGATCGACCTGCCCTACAACCCAGGCGCCACCGTCGACAGCGGCACGCTGACCTTCACCTGGGCTGACAACACCGGACGCGGCGCCGCTCTGGCCGACGACCAGGTGATGGTGCTGGTCTCCAACCCCCCCGTGGAGCAGTCGGTCTACACCTCCGCACTCGCCGCACGCAGCACCCGCACCGCCGACTTGGTATGCCCCCCCGCATGGAGCGGCAACCAGGTGCACG
>JAFZTV010000092.1 GCA_017618625.1 Bacteroidales bacterium
CGCACCCGTCCTGTATCTTCAGAAAAGCGCGTGTGCGGTCGCCCGACGACCACGCTGGCGAAAACTCCCACCGCCCGTCGTCGTTTGCCCTCTTTGTGCACGTATCTTTATGCTGCCCGCTCACAATCTCTGCCAGTCGGTATTTCTCGTCGTTGCCGAGTATTATGGTCACGCCTGGTATTTTCTCTATCTGTCCGCGTTCGTTTTGCGCAAAGCAGCCAATCACCGCCACCTGAGCCTGCGGGTTCTGCCTCACTGCCTGTCGTATCGCCGTGCGGCATTTGCGTTCCGCAATTGCCGTGACCGTGCATGTGTTTATAATATAAAGGTCGGCTTCCGAGTGAAAGTCCACAATGTTATGGCCCTGCTCGGCCATTTGCCGCAGCAGGTGGCTCGTCTCTGCGAAATTAAGTTTGCACCCCAGTGTGTGCGCCGCTACCCTCAAAACAAATGTGAATTATGAATTATGAAGTCCGAAATTCACAATTCTAAATTCGAAATTGCTTACTCTCCCGGCACCACGCCGTTCTTCTGGTTCATCATCGCCTGCACCAGTTTTATGCAGTCCTCGTCGGGGAAGATGACAAACGTCGGTTCGGGGTCGAGGTCTAGTATGTCGCGTCCTTCGGCATCTTTCTTCAGACCTTTGATGCACGATGTCGAGGCAACCACGCGGTTCTTCTTGTTCACCATCGAGAACAGCTCGTCGCCCAGCCGTGCGCAGATGTCGTCGGGATGCTCGGTGGCGGTTATTTTGGTTCCGTCGGTCAGATATACGATGGTCTTGTTTTGGTTCTGTCCCATAGGCACCACGTATGCAATCTTGTAAATCGACAGGTATCTGGCTGTCTTGCCTTCCAGTATCAGCACCGTGCGGTCGATGAAAATGCCTTTCTGCCAAGTCTCGTCGATGGTCTTGAGCCCGTTCTGGTAGTAGATGCTGTGTCCGTCTTTCGTTCCGCGGCTGTATGTGCACTCGTGCGACAGCTTGCCGTCTTCGTTGTATTCGGTCAGCTTGCCGTCCAGCACGCCGCCTTTGTATGTGGCGGTCAGGTAGGCCTTCTTGCCCGTACGTTTCCACCAGCGACCCTCTTTCTTGTTGTCTTTCCAGGTCAGCACCTCGGCGGTATCGCCGCTGTGCTCGAAGATGGCTTGCAAACCCTCTTTAACACCCATCTTGTAGTTGACCAGCTTTATCATCTTGCCGTCTTCGGCATAGTATTCCCAGCGTCCGTCGCGGTTCTTCAGGCAGTATTCGCCTCGGGCCACCAGACGGCCTTTCTCGTCGTAGGCTTCGTGTTTGCAGCGTTTTCCGTCGTTGCCTACGAAGGTGTTGCGCAGACGCACGGTGCCGTCGGCGTAGAAGTATTCAAAAACACCGGTCTCGTGGCCGTCCTTGAAGTTGCCTTCGAATATTTTGTGGCCCTGTTTGTCGGTCTTAATCCAATGACCCTGCTTGCGACCCTGTTTGTCTATGGTGTTCTGCGCTCCGCAGACAAGACTTAATCCTATGAATAACAGAAGAAAAGATTGTGCTTTCATTTATTTCGGATTTTGTATCGTAAAATGCAAATGTACTAAAAAACTTGGAAATCGTTCAAGTTTGTTAATAAAACAACCTGTCAGATTAAAACCAACCCTTGCTCACTTGCTTTTTTTCGCAAATTCGGTTTTAGCCTTCTGCATCTGTTTCAGGAATTGGTCGCTGGTGTGCAGCCGTGCCACCGCTGCGCTGGCGGCCAGCATGGCGGCGTTTACGTCGCTCTGCCAGTGGAATCCCGCTATCACGCGGCTCTCGCCGTAGCTGTATCCGCGTGCCAGCAGTTCATCCTGCGCCGCGGGGTTCACCTCCATCAGCACCAGCGCCGTGCTCCAGCCCAGCATTGTGTGTCCCGACGGGTAGGAACCGTTGTGGCTCAGCTCCTCTTCATCGCCGGGTACCAGCGACGGCTCGTTAAACCGCACGTATGGACGTTTGCGCATATAGTACTCTTTCGCCTTGTGTGTCGCCAGGTCGCATGTGGCTATGCTCATCTCCAGCAGGCGGTACAGCTCCGGAGTGTTCTCCTTCGAAATCTCCATGCCGAACGGCTTGCTGAATATCTTGCACATTATGCCGATGCCCCATTCTGCATCGTTGAAGGCTTGCTCGGCGCGGACCTTGTTGTGGCGCTGCGTCTTGCCCCACTGGTATCGAAGCACGTCATACATAAAGTCCACCGACACCGTGTCGGGTGGTGGCGGCAGGTATTTCACCGCGTTGGGCATCTCATCGACCGTGAAAAGCTTGTTCTGCGCCAATCCCCTCAATGGCCACACAAAAAGCATTGTCGCAAAACAAAACCAAACAAAGTTTCTTTTCATAATATTATCTGATTACTTTGAATATTCCGATTACTCCAAGGAATATTCCGATTACTCCAAGGAATATTCCGATTACTCCAAGTGGTTCACTCTTCCCCGCCAAACTGCATCAGGTAGGCTTTGATGAACTCGTCTATCTTGCCGTCCATGACGCCCGTCACGTCGCCGGTCTGGTAGTTGGTGCGGTGGTCTTTCACTCGGCGGTCGTCCATCACGTAGCTGCGTATCTGGCTGCCCCATTCTATCTTCTTCTGCGAGGCTTTTATCTTGGCCTGTTCCTCCATGCGGTGTTTCATCTCGCGGTCGTAGAGTTGCGAGCGGAGCAGACGCATGGCGTTCTCTTTGTTCTTGGGTTGGTCGCGAGTCTCGGTGTTCTCAATCAGAATCTCCTCTTCCTCGCCGGTGTAGGGGTCTTTGTACTGGTAGCGCAGGCGCACGCCGCTCTCCACCTTGTTTACGTTCTGTCCTCCGGCACCGCCGCTGCGGAAGGTGTCCCACGACAGTCGCGACATGTCCACCACCACCTCGATAGTGTCATCGACCAGCGGTGTGACGCTAACCGAGGCGAACGAAGTCATACGTTTGCCCTGTGCGTTGAAGGGGCTTACACGCACAAGACGGTGTACGCCCGTTTCGCTTTTCAGGTAGCCGAAGGCGAAGTCGCCCTCTATCTGCATGGTGCAGCTCTTGATGCCGGCACCGTCGCCGTCGAGCGAGTTGGAGATGGCCACCTTGTAGCCCGACCGTTCGGCATAGCGTATGTACATGCGCATCAACATCTCGGCCCAGTCCTGAGCCTCCACTCCACCGGCACCGGCGTTGATGCTCAGCACCGCGTCGAAACGGTCGCTTTCGCCGCGCAGCATGTTCTTGAATTCCAGCCCTTCTACCAACTTGGTGGTGGCCTCTATCTGCTGCATGGTCTCCTCCTCCGAGGCGTCGCCGCTGGCGAAAAATTCGCCCATCACCTGAAGGTCGTCGCAGCTGGCCGCCACTTCGTCGTAGGCCGTGGTCCAGCTTTTCTTGTTCTTCAGCTTCTTCATCACCGCCTGCGCCTCCTTCGGGTCGTTCCAGAAGTCAGCGGCCTCGGTCTTTTTCTCCTCCTCGGCTATATCGTTTTTCAACCCCTCGATATTGAGGAATTTATGCAGTGCCTCCTTGCGTTCGTTGAGGTCTTTTATTGTCTCAGGTATTGTCATCTAAGTGATTGCGTTATTTTTTACATCGAAAAACACGAAAAAGTTTTTTGATTGCGTTATTATGTTTTTGTGATTCAGAGTTATACTACTTACGCATTAGCGTATTTACACGTTTATAATCCGTATATTTCCGGGCAGCCGGGGGTGAAATACGCTGCCACGAATGCCACTATTATCGCCACAAGTTTCTTCCACGAGAAGTTGTTGTGGTCGTGGTCGAAGAGGATGCTCACGCTCACATGCAGCAGTATGCCAACCACCACGCCCATAATCACGCACTGCAGCGCCTCGTTCTCGGGCACCAGCAGCAGGTTGCACAGCGAGCCCAGCGGCGTCATCACGGCAAAGATGGTCAGCAACCCCAGCGACTTCCAGAACCCGTAGCGGTTGCTCATAAACAGCGTCACCATCACTATTGCTATCGGGATGTTGTGCAGCACTATGCCGTACAGCAGTCCCTGGTGGATATCGACCTCGCCGGCTTCCTCTATCTCCACCATCGGCATGCCCTCCAGGAAGGCGTGCACGCACAGACCTATCATCAATCCCGTCACCGGGTGCACATGGTGCTCGTGATGGTCGGTCTCGCAGTTGTGGCAGTGGTTGTGGCCGTGTTCGGCGCCGTGGGTCAGCTGCTCAAGCAGCAACTGGATGAGAAAACCAATCATCACCGCCGCCGCAACCTTGAAGTGTATGTCGGGAGTCACAAACCGATAGGGCTCCTCGCCCAGAAACATGTGCGGCACGAGGTTGATGAAGCACGACGCTAGCAGAAAAGCCCCGCCGAACACCGTGATATACATCATCCATTTCTCCGACACCTTCTTGCGTCCCGGTATCAGCGCCGCCCAGACCACCACGCCGGCGACAATCAACAAGTATGAAAGAATAATATAGGTCATAGTTGAAAATTGAGTTCAAACATAGATAACCAGTCGTCTAGCGATAGGCAACAAGACGACAATGGTTTGCAAAAATACACAAAAATGTTTTATCGTACAAAAGTACGAAACGGAGTAGCCTCTATTGTTTCACCACTTTGCGAACAAAGGTGCCTCCCTTGGCGGTAATGCGTACGGTGTAGATGCTTTTGTTGAGTGCGCTCATGTCCACGAAGTTGCCGTCGGTTTGAGAGATGACCACGCGTCCTACGGCATCTATTACCTCGATTTTCTGCACACCTTCGCCGTTCACGTGCAGCATACCGTTTGTCGGATTTGGATAGAGTATCACTTTACAACTTTCCGTGTTGTCGATGGCGTTGTTTGGGCTTGATATGCCGATGTGGGCCTTCTGATTGTTGGAGAGGTTCGTCCCCCAGCTGACATTGGGAATGATGCTGGTCAGTGCAAAGAACCCGTCGCCGGCGCCGTGCCATCCCATGTTGAAATGGAAGTTGTTTTCGGTGTCATAGCCGTCGCATACGAAAGCGTGGCCAGGCCCCTCGTATATTATCGGACGGTTTTCGTCAATCTCCTTTTTGAGCATGGTAATCCATTCGTCATTCTCATAATCGTTTTTTTTACAATATTGGATATTGTCGGGGTAGTTGAAATATGTGGTCAGTGCAGGGAGTACGTCGTCCATTCTGGCCCAGCTGGTCCCTAGGTTGTAGTCCATATCCACGCTGACTCCGCAGTGGTACATCAGCGTCGCCACAGCATTCTTCTGAGTCTCGTTCCATGTGCTGATAGGTGCGTCGGCACCGCCGCTGGGCATGTTATCCCAGTCGTATGTGGTGCTTCCGAAATCGGCCTCGCATGTAAATCGAAGTGTAAGGCTTTGGTATGAGTGGCTGCCCGTGCCGGTGACGGGCCACTTGTGGTATCTCATCACCTGTGCCATTGCCACCGCCGCACAGCCGACTCTTGTCAACGTGTCGTGCCACAGTGGACACAGGTTGTTGCAAGGCTCCTTCGGGCCCCAGATGGGTATGTTCAAAAGATGGGTCGTTTTCGTGCCTGCAGCCGTGGGTTGGTATGTCCCGCTGACGAGGTTCTCCCACTTGCGCGAGGTTGATTCGTCGGCCTCCAAGCTATGCTCCCGTACTGCCTCGGCCTCCTGTGTGTAGTTTCTCAACCAGCACGAAAGGTTGACCGGCAGTCCCGAGTTCTCCACAAATCCGTTGCGGGTAGAGTATCCGAGTATCGGAGTCATGGCATCCTCGGCCGATACAATCACAAATCCGTCGTTCTCGGCGGTCGTGAAGACATAGAAGCCCTGCAGACCGAGTTCCGCCGAAATCTCCACAAATACTGGTTCCTCCTGCGAGGCGAGTCCACGCTCGGTGGTTTTCCAGAAGTTGACGGCCACCTGGCGGGCGGTCTCGCGCGATACGGGGTTGGCAATCATTGTGGCGCATACAATCAACGCCGCTACAAATGTAATAATGTGTTTCATGGTTGAATGGTTTTTATTGGTTCGGTTTTCCGTAACAGCCGTCATCGGCCGTGAATAATGGGTATAAAAAAAGGGTAAGCTGATTATATCGCACCGCTACAACCAAACACCCTTGCTGTATTCCTACCCTGGGGGATTCAATGGGAGCTGGTCGTATAAGACTTACCCGATTGCAAAAGTACTACTTTTTTTTAAAGTAGCAAATATTATTATTAATGGCCTTGAGAAAAGACCGTAAAGGGGCTTAATAGATTGCTTCTTATTTCTTATTTATCAACGAAATAATCCACAGCAGCAGTACTGCACCGATTACGGCTGCGATGATTCGGCCGATTATGGTTTCTCCGCAGTGGATGCCGAACCATCCGAGTACGGAACCGCCAACAAAGCCGCCGACGATGCCAACCAGCAGGTTGATCCAGAATCCGAAACCGGCACCTTTCATGATTTTGCCAGCCAGGAAACCGGCCAGCGCTCCGATGAGAATTGTGATGATGATACCTAACATGATTGTTTAAATTTTTAATTGTTGATATGTTTGAAAGTTTAAAGGCTGAAAAGGTAACTGACCGCTTACCACTAAAGTTTCCTTTCATTTAGTGCTTTGTGGTAGCGGGCGGCGTTGGCGAGGTGTTGATTGTAGGTGGCGGCGAAGTTGTGGTAGCCAGAGAAGTCTTCTTTGGCACAGAAATAGATGTAGTCAGTTTTTTTGTTTTCCAGCACAGCATCGATGCTTTCAGCCGAGGGCAGACATATCGGTCCCGGCGGAAGTCCCTGGTTCTGATAGGTGTTGTACGGGCTGACGGTCTTGAGGTGCCGTTCGAGGATGCGCCGCAGGGTGAAGTCGCCGACGGCATATTTCACAGTCGGGTCGGCTTCGAGTCGCATCCCCTTGCGTAAACGGTTGAGATAGACCGAGGCGATGTTTGCTTTCTCGGCTTTCTTGTTCGTCTCCTCTTCGACTATCGACGCTATGGTCACGGCCTCGTTGCGGCTCAGCTGCAGTTGTTTCAGCTTTTCGTTACGCTCGTCGTTCCAGAAGGCGTCGGTCTCCATCATCATGCGCTCGACAAACCTTTTTGGGCTGCTGTTCCAATAGACTTCGTAGGTGTTCTGGGTGAAGGCTCCGATAACGGTCTGTGGCGTGTGGTTATAGACTTGGCAGAACTCTTTGTCGGTGAGTATTTTATAGAGGGTGTCGGACGTGAATTCCATCTTGGCCGCCACGCCGTCGCACAGTTGGCGCAGGGTGCGGTATTTGCCGATGGTTATGCGTATGGGGTTCTGGTTGCCGGTGTAGAGTTTTTGTACGAGCTGGAGGTAACTCATGCCGGGCTTCACAATATAGCTGCCTGACTTGACGTGTTTGTCCAGTCCGCGGGCTTTCGCCATGAACCTGAAGGTGGCTTTCTGCGGCACGATGTCGTATTTGCTTAGGGTGTCGCAAAGGTTCTCGTAGGTGGCGTCGGTGGGGATGAAGATGCGGATGTCCTCGCTGACACTCACTCTTTTCGTCACTTTGGTCACGGCGAGGGCTACCAGCGCAACTATTACGATGCCGATGAAGGCGATTATAAGCTTTGTTTTCGATTGGGATTTCTTTTTAGCCATGGAAAATGTTGATAGGTTTAATAGTGATTAGTGAATAGTGCTTGTTGAATGTTTTTACGGCTATGTACAGACTCGCACTTGACTTAAAATATTTTCTGCATCCGCACTGCGTCGCGCCATCCGTCTGGTGTCGCCGTCCACTCTTTGAGGATGCCGCAGCGGGTGAATCCCAGACTTTCGAAAAGGCGCAGGCTGGCGCTGTTGTCCTCTGCTATGTCGCACACCACCTGGTGCATCATCAGCACCTCTTTGCAGTGTCTCATAAGTTCCTCGATTGCGGCTTTGCCGTAGCCTTTGCCGCGGTGGCTCTCTTCGATGAATATGCCAAGCTCGGCCCGCATATCGACTGCGTCGTAGTTTTGCAGCTCCACCACGCCGACTATCTCGTCTCCGCACGCCACTGCAAACTCCTGCCGCCCTGTTCTCCGCAGTGTGTTTTCCTCTATCTTCAATGTCAAGTGTCCATTCATAAATCAATTCTCAAATAAACCGACAGCCTTCTTATGAAATCTTGTTCCATTCGATGTGCACGGTTTGTGCCACGTGTTTGCGCAGCATATAGTGGTTGGGTTGTGCGAGTTGTGGGTCTTCTTCCAGTATCCGGCGCACCTCGTCGCGCGTGGCTTTCACCATGGGCTCGTCCTCCACGATGTCGGCCAGTTTCAGCTCGAGCATGCCGCTCTGCTGCAGTCCTTGTATGTCTCCAGGGCCGCGCAGCCGCAGGTCGGCTTCGGCTATGCGGAATCCGTCGTTGGTGGCGCACATGGTCTGTATGCGTTCGCGGCTGGTGCTGCTCAGGTTGTCTTTGGTCATCAGGATGCAGTACGACTGTTCGCCGCCGCGTCCCACGCGTCCGCGTAGCTGGTGCAGCTGTGACAGTCCGAACCGTTCGGCGTTCTCTATCACCATCACAGTTGCATTCGGCACGTCAACGCCCACCTCTATGACGGTGGTGGACACCATTATCTGGTTTTCGCCGCTCTTGAAGTGCGCCATCTCGTAGTCTTTGGCGTCGGGCTGCATCTGCCCGTGCAGGATGCTCACCCCGTATTGCGGCAGCGGGAACGCCCTCCGGATGCTCTCATATCCGTCCATCAGGTCTTTTAGGTCGCTCTTTTCTGACTCGTTGATAAGGGGATAGACCACATACACCTGACGCCCTTTGGCTATCTGCTCGCGCATGAAACCGAACAGTCGCAGGCGTTGTGCGTCGGTGGCGTGGAGCGTCTGTATGGGTCGGCGTCCCGGCGGCAGCTCGTCTATCACCGAACATTCCAAGTCGGCGTAGAGCGTCATGGCCAGTGTTCGCGGTATCGGTGTGGCGGTCATGACTAGCACATGTGGCGGTATTTCGTTCTTCGCCCACAGCTTGGCACGTTGTTTCACGCCGAAGCGGTGCTGTTCGTCAATCACCACAAGCCCCAGCTTTTGGAACACCACGTCGTCCTCAATCAGCGCGTGGGTGCCAATCAGTATGTCTATCTCGCCTGCTGCCAGGCGTGCTTTTATCTTGCGTTTCTGTGCCGCTTTCAGGCTTCCGGTCAGCAACTCGACGGTTATTCCGAGCCCTTCAGTTTGTCTGCTGATGGTGTTGTAGTGCTGGTTGGCGAGTATCTCGGTGGGTGCCATCATGCAGGCCTGGCATCCGTTGTCGAGGGCCATCAGCATCGTGAACAGCGCCACCATTGTCTTGCCGCTTCCCACATCGCCCTGCAGCAGACGGTTCATCTGCCGTCCGCTTTTGAGGTCGGCGCGTATTTCTTTGATTACCCGTTTCTGGGCACCGGTCAGCTGGAAGGGCAGCTTCTCGTTATAGAAGCGGTTGAAATGTTCGCCTATGGTATCGAACACACGTCCCTGCGACTGGTTCAGCCTCAGCGAGCGTGTGTATTGGTAGTCGAGCTGCATCTTGAACAGCTCCTCGAACTTCATCCTCTGCGTGGCTTTCGCCAGCAGTTCGTTGTTTTTCGGGAAGTGTATGTTGCTCAGCGCCGCCTCGCGTCCCATGAGTTGGAATCGTTCCCTTATGTCGGCCGGCAGTGTCTCTGGCAGCTGTCCTTTGACCTGTGCCAGCAGTGTCTCCACCAGTTTGCCGATGCCTTTAGGGTTGAGGCCTTTGGCTTTGCATTTCTCGGTGGTGGAGTATATGGGTATGAAAGGGTGGGAGAGGGCCTTCTCTTCCTGCGAAGCCAGCTCTATGTCGGGGTGAGCCATCTGCAGGACGTTTCCGTAGGCTGTCACCTTGCCCATCACCAGATATAGGGTGTTGGGTTTGAGGCTTTCCTTAATCCAGTTCACTCCCTGGAACCATACGAGGTCTATGGTGCCGCTCATGTCGCGAAACTGTGCTGTGAGGCGCACGCTGCGGCCGGTGGTGACGGTCTGCATGTTCGATATTGTGCCTTTCAGCACCGTATAGTCCTTGTCGGGCTCTATCTCCGCCACCCGGCTTACCACCGACCTATCGACATATCTGAATGGAAAATAGTTGAGCAGGTCATCGTAGGTGAAGATGCCGAGTTCTCTACCCAGCAACTGCGCCCTCTGCGGTCCTACGCCTTTAAGATATGATATGTCGGTTGTGAGGTCCAAATGAGTGATTGCGTTAGTGGTTTTTTAACATCGAAAAACTCGAAAAACACGAAAAGGTTTTTGTTTAATTGCGAAAAGGTGCTAAAAGGGCGAAATTATGCGAAAATTCTTTGCCGCTTCGCTTAAAGGAGGTTCGTGGTTAGGTTAATGCGTTATTGTGCTAATGTGTTAATGGGGGACTGGGTTATTTGCTGTGTAGTAGTTTTTCTCGTTCCATGGTGCTGCTTATGTCCTTGTACTCTAGGTCGGAGAGCATTATCACGGTGTCGATATCGGGAGCGAGGTTGCGGTTGACTGCGGCTACCGTCTGCTCGTATTCGAAGTCTTTGGTGTTACGGACTCCACGCAGGATAAAGCCAGCACCCTCTCGGCGGCAGCAATCCACAGTCATGTCGCTATAGCTCACGGCCCTTACGCGTTCTTCGCCTGCAAACCGCTTTTCAATCATGTTCACCCTCTCCTCGGCGGAGAACATGTACTTTTTGTCTCTGTTTACGCCGACGGCTACGACCACTTCGTCAAAGAGTACCAGTGCCCTCTTTACAAGAGCCTCGTGCCCGTCGGTGAACGGGTCGAACGAACCAGGGAAAAGTGCTACTTTTTTCAATCTGCAATTCTCTATATAGTTCACCGTCTCTTCTTTGACCGTTTACCTATAATCCCGTTGTCGTCGCCCGTGCCGAACTCGTAAATCAGTCGGACGCCGATAGATATGTTGCGGCAGTTGTTGTACCACACGTTGGGATTGTCGTTCTGGATTTGGCTCTCGTTTTCATACTCCGAGAACTTCCAGTCTTTCTTTATCGGGATTAGCGAGTATTGGAATCTCAGGTTCAGTTGCAGTCCGCGCCATACCGTGAATCGCAGGTCGAGCAATGCCGCAAAGTCGTTTTTCAGAAACGTCATGTCTGTCGAGTCAGGAATGAACGTGCTGATATGGTCTATTTCGCCGTGAGGCTGTCTTACAAGACGTCCATATAGTATTCCCGCACCCACTTCAAGACCTCCCTTGTTGTCGTGAAAGTGGAAAGCCACAGGTATGTCGATATAGTTGAGGGTCAGATTGACGTTGTATGGGTTTCGTGTGTTGTTTCTGAACCCGCGCTGTGCAAAGTCTGCCTCGACGCTCATCTTCCATCGTCCATTCTCGGATAGTCTCACCATAGCACCCACACCGGCGATGCCGCCCCATTTCTTGAATCCTTTCAGTTCGTCGCCTTCAACCTGCGAAACGGTGGCTCCTGCCGCCACGTATGCGTGAATGCGCTGTGCCTGAGCTGCTGTGACAAGTAGCAGCAGGGTTGTTAAAAGAATGGTTCGTTTCATATTCTTAAAAGGTTTTTCCATAGGATAATCATATCGGTAGATAGGTGGTAATTGCGTGAATATCGCAATTCTATTTGATTTCGGTCAACGGCGTTGCTGTTGGTGGCGATGTCGGCTGGCGAAAAAACGCCCTTGTCGCCCACCCATGTTGTACGTCCGCAGAGCACCTTAAAAAGGTCTGGAAAATAACGCCCTTTCCGCTTCTGAAAGCAGAACAGCAACGGCGATAACAGCAGCAACAATGTTGATGACAATAAGTCAAACAGCCGTTTGTTGCGCCTGTTCATCGGTGTTGTGATTGCGTTCAACTCCTCGGTGTAAAGGTCTTCTGGACTGCAGATGCTGTTGCTTCCTATCACGAAGTCGCTCTCCGACGGCACAATCTTGTAGTCAACATTGCGTGGAGTTTTCTGGCTCATCAGGTTGATTATGTCTGCCGTCGGCAGGTCGCGTCCGCAGAACACTACCTCGTCGGCTCGGTGTATGTGTATCAGTTCGTTGAGGTGCCTCCTTTCGTCTGGCTCCAGCCTCACAATCTTCTTCCCAGCCTGTCCGGATTCATTGTACAGCCTTTCGGCTCGCCGACATTCCGTTTCGCTACCCACCACTATGGCGGTTCGTTTTCTCCGACTTTGGAATCCTTCAACACCGAAGGCTGTGAGCAGACCTCTTATTCCAATCGTGGTGAGTGTTGTCCACAGGGCTCCAAGCAGCAGTACCGCCCGTGAATAGCGTTGGGTTTCGTCAAGCAGCGAGTAGAACACCAGCAGTATCAGTGCACCGATCGCCATGCCTTTCACAATGCGTCCCCGCTTTAGCGGTTTGTCGTAGCCTCCGTTGAGCCAGGTCGATAACATAAGCACCGCTATGTAGGTAGGCAGCACCGCGTATGTGTATTCTGCTGGATAATAGTTCACCTCGTCGCCCAAGTGTCTTGCCCACAGGTTTTTTATTGCAACAAATCCTGCGTATGCCACTCCGAAGTCCGCCACAGGCAGTGCAATGCGCGACACAAGCCTTCTCAGAAACGACAACCCTGCTCTCATCCATATCGCCAAATGTATCAGCATGTTGTACATCGTCACATGGCTCCCCGTGAAGTATCTCTTCGAGAATATCGCCATCGCGTTGTAGAACGTATAGACATAGTTCATGCTGGCCTTCTTGGTGCTTTCGCCCTTGTAGTGGATGATGCGTGCTTCAGGCAGGTAGTAGTTCTTATAGCCTGCCAGTATGAAGCGCCACGAGAAGTCTATATCCTCGCCATACATGAAATAGCTCTCGTCTAGCAGGCCAACTTTGTCCAACGCCTCCCGTGTGGTCATGACGAATGCGCCGGGAAGTATCTCTATCTGTGCCGTCTGGTCGTCGGGAATGTGCCCCATATAGTAGGCTGCAATCCTTTTTGAATGAGGGAACAGCTTTATGAGTCCCGACAGCTTGTAGAATGACGCCGCCGGCGTAGGGAATCCGCGCTTGCTCTCTTTTAGGAAGCGGCCGTTTCCGTCCACCATCTTAACTCCCAGCGCTCCGCAGTCGTGGTGTGATGCAATGAAGTCTACGCATTTGGTGAAAGTGTCGTGCTCCACCAGCGTATCTGGGTTCAGTAGCAACACATATTCACCCTTGCATTCCCTCAGTGCCTGATTGTTGGCTTTCGCGAAGCCGACATTCTCTTTGTTTTCAATCAGTTTCACCTGCGGGAAGCGTTCCCTCACCATCTTCACCGAGTCGTCCGCCGAGTCGTTGTCAACGACAAACACCTCCAAATCCAGCATCCCGTTCGAGCACTGAAGCCTTGAGTTATAAACCGACTCGAGGCACTGCTCCAGAAAGAAGCGGACGTTGTAGTTGACGATGACAACCGAGAGAGTCATTATTTCTTCTTGCCGCGTGGCTTCTTGTTCTTCTCTGCGTTGTTGATTATGGAGATGGCTTCGTCAAGCGTAACCTTCATCGGGTCGCACTCCTTGGGCAGTTTGAAGTTCTCGCCGCGATAGGTGAGGTAGGGGCCGTATTTGCCCACATTCGAGCATACCGGTGCGTCGTCGTGGTTTCCAATGGTATGTGGGAAAAGCTCTTTCAGTTTCTCTTTCTCCTGCTCCGCCTCGCGTTTCACCTCGATAATCTCTATGCAGCGTTTCAGGTCGATGTCATACGGGTCGTCGCTCTTCGACAGCGAGTAGAATTTGTTGTCAAGCCTTACGTAGGGGCCGAACTTGCCGATAGAGACAATGACTTCCTTACCGTCGTATTTTCCTACGGTTCTGGGCAGCGAGAAGAGGCTGAGGGCCTCCTCCAGTGTGATGGTCTCGATGCTTTGGCCTTTCTTCATTGAGGCGAATTTCGGCTTCTCGTCGTTGTTTGTGTCGCCCACCTGAATCAATGTTCCGTAGCGGCCAATTTTTGCGTAAACGTTCTTGCCGCTTTTGGGGTCGACGCCTATCAGTCTTTCACCGCTGCTGCGGTGCGAGTTCTTCTGCGTGGTCTCTATGTTTTTGTGGAACGGGCGGTAGAAACCGTCAATCACCTTGCGCCATGCTTTCGAGCCGGCGGCTATCTCATCGAAGTTCTTCTCCACGGTGGCCGTGAAATTATAGTCAAGGATATTGGTGAAGTGCTGCATCAGGAAGTCGTTCACCACTGTTCCGATGTCGGTCGGCACCAGTTTTCCTTTCTCTGCGCCGCTCTTTTCCACTCTCTCGGTCTTTTTAAGGCTGTTGTTGTGCAGTTGTATCACCGTCGCGTTGCGCACTTCTGGGTTGCGGTCCTCCTTGCTCACATATTCGCGTTTAAGAATAGTCGATATGGTTGGTGCGTAGGTCGAAGGACGGCCAATGCCCAGTTCTTCCAGTTTTTTTACAAGGCTTGCCTCGGTATATCTCGGAGGGTGCTGTGTGTAGTGCTGAGCTGCCTCGCCGCCTTCCACGGTCAATGACTGGCCTTTGGCTACGGTCGGCTGGTAGTTTACTACGGCTACCTCTTTGTTGTCATCCTCGTCGTCGCTCGATTCGGAATACGCCTAGAAGAAACCGTCAAACATAACCTGCTCACCGTCCCACACGAATTTGTCGTTTACGCCCTTGCTGCTTATCTCAACAGTTGTCTTCTCAATCTCTGCATCTGCCATCTGCGAGGCTATGGTTCTCTTCCAAATCAGCTCATACAGTCTGCGCTGAGCCACGTCGGCGTTTATCGTCTGGTTTGCCAGGTTCGTCGGGCGTATGGCCTCGTGTGCCTCCTGTGCTCCTTTCGTTTTGGTGTGATAACGTCTGGTTTTCAGGTAGCGTTCGCCATAGAGGTTGCCAATCTCGTCCGAAGCCATTTTCAGCGCCAGCTCCGACAGGTTGACCGAGTCAGTTCTCATATATGTGATGAATCCCGACTCATAGAGCTGCTGGGCAATCTGCATTGTTCTTGCCACCGAATAGCCGAGCTTGCGGCTGGCCTCCTGCTGCAATGTCGAGGTCGTGAACGGTGGGGCAGGGGATCGGTGGGCCGGCTTACGTTCCACGTCGGTTACCTCCCATGCTGCGGCTCCAATCTCCTTCAGCAGTTTTGTTGCTTCAGCCTCGCTGGCGATTTTCCTTCCGATTTCGGCTACAATCGAGCCGCCTTCCGGGTTGTGGAATTCTGCGGTTATCTTGAAATAGCTCTCACTTACAAACTTCTTGATTTCACGTTCACGCTCCACAATCAGCCTTACCGCCACGCTTTGCACACGTCCGGCCGAGAGTGCGGGTTTTATCTTGCTCCAAAGTATGGGGCTTATCTCGTAACCCACCAGTCTGTCCAGCACCCTGCGCGCCTGCTGGGCGTCAACCAGGTTCATGTCAATCTTTCTCGGATTCTCTATCGCGTGCTTTAATGCGTTTTCCGTAATCTCGTTGAATACAATTCGCTTTGTCTTCTCCTTGTCCAGATTCAGAGTTTCCTGTAGATGCCATGCAATGGCCTCTCCCTCGCGGTCTTCATCGGATGCGAGCCAAACCTGCTCGGCTTCCCCCACGGCTTTCTGCAGCTCCGACACCAGTTTCCGTTTGTCGTCCGAAATCTGATACTCCGGCTCATAGTTGTTTTCCACGTCTATCGACATGTCGTTCTTCGAGAGGTCACGGATGTGTCCGTAACTCGATTTCACGGTATAGTCTTTACCGAGAAATTCTTCAATTTTTTTTGCCTTCGCAGGCGACTCTACTATTACGAGATTTTTCATTATGTGTATATTTGTTTGTTTGATTTTCAAAACTCATTTTACCGACTCTCACATTCAATCACTAACACATTCACCCTCTCACTCGCGCAATCATTATTATTATATATTATTTATTGTGTGTAACTTGTATGGTTTCTCACAGGATGCTCCATACTTCCTTGAATTCTGCAAATTAACACAAAAAAAATAAATATCATGCAAATGTCTCATTTTTTTTGATTTCCGAGGTGGTGAATAGCTGCAATCCCATATTCAGCGGAACACAATAAATATTCCCTTGTTGCGTATTTAATTAGTTATCTAAACACATTTTGCATTATGTTCAAGCATTCTACAATTCTGTTCCTTGTCATTACTTTGTTGGTTTGCCAGCCAGCGTGGGCGCAGCGCAAGCATAAACGTGGCCGCTCTCTCGACACAACCGCCGTTGCCGAAGCCCGTGTCAAGGAAATATGGAACCTCATACAAGACCGTTATGTTGAGTCTCCCGATATGGACAGCCTTGCCACTCAGGCAATTGTGGCAATGCTTAAAACACTTGACCCACACAGCATCTATATCCCTGCCAAAGACGTGCAGAAAGCCAACGAGAACCTGCAGGGTAATTTCGAGGGTGTCGGCATCTCCTTTCAGGTAGTTGACGACACTATCAATGTTGTCGAGGTGATTGCAGGCGGCCCCTCCTCCGGTGTCGGGATACTTCCTGGCGACAAGATAATCCGCATCGACGGCCTGCCTGCCACGGGCGACAGCGTAAACAACACATTTGTCTCCAACCATCTGAGGGGCCCGAAGGGAAGTTCGGTCAGCATCGCCGTGTTACGTGGACAGGCGGAAAAAGAATTCAAGGTCACCAGGGGAAAGGTGCCAATCCGTAGTGTCGACACTTGGTTCATGGCCAGCGACACCGTTGGTTATATTAAGCTTGAACGTTTCGCCAGAACCAGTGTTGACGAGGTCAGAGCTGCGCTTGACGACCTTCAGCGGCAGGGAATGAAATCCCTGATGCTCGACCTTCGCGGCAATAGCGGTGGTTTTCTCGACATAGCCACCTCCCTTGCCAACGAGTTCCTTTCCGCCCGCAAGCTCATAGTATATCAGGAAGGACGTCGTCAGCCGCGCCATTCTTATTCCACAAACTCTCACGGTCGTTTCCGTGATGGCCGCCTCGTGGTGCTCATCGACGAGAATTCCGCCTCCGCTTCCGAGATTGTTTCGGGTGCCATTCAGGATTGGGATCGCGGTACCATCGTTGGCCGCCGTTCCTTCGGCAAGGGCCTAGTACAGCGCATGTTCTCTATGAAGGACGGTTCTCAGGTTCGTCTTACTACCGCTCGTTATTTTACCCCGTCAGGGCGTTGTATTCAGAAGCCTTACAAGGCTGGCTCCGACGCCTACCGCAACGACATCTACGAGCGCTACAAGCATGGCGAGCTTCTTTCGCAGGATTCCATACATTTCCCTGATTCTCTGATGTTCAAGACCGCCTCTGGGCGAGTCGTTTACGGTGGCGGCGGCATTATGCCCGACGTCTTTGTTCCCATGGATACGACTAAGCTGTCGGAATACTATGTGACTCTCCGCAACAAGGGACTTGTCAACGAGTTCCCGCTTCGTTGGGTCAACAGTCACCGCGAGCTTGAGGCTCTCGGTTTTGACCGTTTCATGCAGCTATACGATACATATTCCATTGATGAAGACTTTGCTGCCTTTGCAAAGGCGAAAGGTTATGCTGTGACCGACACTTCCGTTTCTGCCGATCTGCAGCGTCTGGCCACCACGCAGAACTACCAGCACCTGATTCTCAAGGCTCTAATCGCCAAGAATCTTTACGGCACGAAGTACTACTACAAAATAATGAAAGATATCGACCCTTGCTACAAAAAAGCTTTTGAAGTTGTGACCGCCAAGCAAGAATAGGCATTGTAACACGGGTGTACGATAAAATATATTGTAAGTACAATTTGTTGATACAAAGAGTTGTAGCTGGGTGTTTAGAAAAAAAACACGTAAAACACCCTCTTATTAAAAAAATGTTTCTATCTTTGCACCCGCAAAAACGGCTAACGCCACCTGCCGCATTCGTCTAGTGGTCCAGGACAACTGCCTCTCACGCAGTAGATCGCCGGTTCGACTCCGGCATGCGGTACAAAAAGAAAATCCGACCTATCAAGGCCGGATTTTTGTTTATACCAATATTGACATATAATCGCCTTATGACTACTGCTCGCTAACAGGCGTCAGCCCTATCTCGGAAGCAATCTCGTACATCATCTTCAGTGCAGCCTCGCGGTCGTTGGGTATCTTGCCGTCCAGGATGGCGTCTTTGATGCGGTCTTTGATTATTCCTATCTCGTGGCAGGGCGGGATTCCGAATATGTGCATTATCTCTTCGCCTCCCACAGGTGGTTGGAAGTTGCGTATGCGGTCTTTTTCTTCCAGCTCCACCAGCTTGCGGCGCACGGTGGCAAAGTTGTCCATAAACCGTTTCACCTTTACCTCGTTCTTCGAAGTGATGTCGGCCTCGCATAGCGTCATAAGTTCGTCTATGTCGTCGCCTGCTTCAAAGAGCAATCGTCTCACCGCCGAGTCGGTCACGATGTCCTCCGACAGTATGATGGGGCGCATGTGCAACATGACGAGCTTCTCGACATAGCGTTCCTTGCCGTTGAGAGGCAGGTGTAGGCTTTTGAAAATCCGTTTTACCATGTGGCTGCCCTTGGCTTCGTGGCCGTGGAACGTCCAGCCGATACGCTCGTCGTAGCGTTTAGTGTAGGGTTTGCCGATGTCGTGCAGCAGTGCCGCCCAACGCAGCCAAAGGTTGTCGCTTTTTTCGGCCACATGGTCCAGCACCTCCATGGTGTGGTAGAAGTTGTCCTTGTGACCTCTTCCGCTAACCGTTTCTATTCCTTTGAGTTTCGACAGCTCTGGAAATATCAGTTTCAGAAGCCCGGATAATTCAAGCAGTTTGAATCCCACCGATGGGCGGGGCGACATGATTATCTTGTTCAGCTCGGTGGCGATACGCTCCTTCGACACAATCTCTATCCTCTCTTTGTTCCGTCCGATGGCTTCGAAGGTCTTGTCCTCTATTCGGAAACCGAGTTGCGAGGCGAACCGAATGGCACGCATCATGCGCAGCGGGTCATCGCTGAAAGTGATGTCAGGGTCGAGCGGTGTTCGCAGAAGCCCTTCGTTGAGGTCGCGTATTCCTCCGAATGGGTCGAGCAGTTCGCCGTAGCTTTCTTCGTTGAGTGAGAACGCCATCGCGTTGATGGTGAAGTCGCGCCGTTTCTGGTCGTCTTCCAGGGTGCCATCCTCCACTATCGGTTTTCGGCTTTCTCTCCTGTACGATTCCTTCCTTGCCCCGACAAATTCAATCTGCCAGTCAATTCCGTCAAGTTTGTAGCCGAAGGCTGCCGTACCGAAGTTCTGATACACAGATACCTTTGTGGCTCCAGCCGCTTTTGCGCTGGCTTTGGCCAGTTCTATGCCGCTGCCAACACACACCACGTCGATGTCGGTGCAGGGCCGCTGCAGGAAGTAATCCCTTACGACTCCTCCTACGGCATAGGCCTTCACTCCCATCCGGTCGGCTTCATTGCCGATAATCTTATATATGGGGTTTTCGAGCAAGTTGTGACCTGTAATCTGAATTGTCGAACAATAGCTGACTAACCACTAAATCTGATTAGAATTTCTGCCTGTGGGCAATGTTGCCCTCCTCGTCGTAGAACTCCCATTCGCCACAGCGGCGTCCGTTCTCGTACAGCCCTTGGTAGTAAGGTATGCCGTTGTCACGATACACGGTGTATTTGCCGTTTTCCTTTCCGGCCACAAAGGTTCCTTCTGTCTGCAACATTCCGTTGGGATGGTAGAACAGCCATCTGCCGTCTCGTTTGCCGTCGATGGTCTTGCCTGACGAGCGTAATGCGCAGTTGCTGTAGAACTGGTATATGTATTGCGTTGTGCCTTGATGGAATATTACCGTGGCTGGAGTTCCCAACTCGCTCCATTCTGCAATTTGGAGAGAGTCGTAGTCGCCTTGCAGATAACTCTTTCCTTCGCGGTCGAGCATTGTCCAGTCACTACCTTTTTCATGGTTGGAGTTATAGTTGCCGCTCACAAACAGCTCGCCTGTGGGGTAGTAATATTTCCACACTCCGTCGGGCGTCTCGTCTTTGCCGCTGAAGTGTTTTTCGTACTGCATCTGTCCGTTGCTGTAGTACATCCGTTCTCCTATCTTTACCGCTTTGGCATCTTTGCCTTTCATGACATATACCAGTTGGTTGCTTCCGTCGGGATATGTGGATATAACTTTCTCGTATTCCGAGTTGTCGCTACACGCCGTCATAAGCGCTACAATGGCGACCGCAAGTAGGAAATTAATCTTTTTCATTTGTCACGATTTGTTAATTCTGTTTTATATAACGCAGAATTAATCAAATTCGTATGAGAACCCTAACGCGAAGAACCTGTCGGGGTTCTTGACCAGTACCTCGGTTGCGGCTTTCAGGTGGACGCTCACGGTGTTGTGGCGGTCGATCTGGTACGATGCCGTAGCGACAGTTCGGAACTCGTCCACAATCTTTCGCGACGGGTGGTTGAGCCTCTGGAAGCACTCCTCGGTGAGCGAAAGCTTCCAAGGTTTGTCGGGGAATGTGTAGCTCACACCTATGCGGTGGCGGAGATACATCTGCGGGTTGTATTTGTAGTCGCCGATGCGCTCGTTGCGGAAAGTCGTCTGGTATCGCAGGCGGTAACTTATAGCCCAGTCGCCGAACTTCTTGGAGAGCGAAAGGTTGAGGTTGAGACGATGCTGGTCCTCGTAGTAGTGCTTCGAGTTGTAGCGGTAGATGAAGGCGTAGCTGGCGCCGAGCTTGAGTTTCAATCCATAAGGCTTCAGTTGACGGCGGAAAAGTGACTGCGACAAGCCCAGCGTCGTCTCCGTTTTGGTAAACCGAGTGCTCATCTGCTTGAATCGCAGCTCTTCTCCGATGGAGATTTCGGTGCCTTTGACTATGGCTTTTGTGTATTGAGCCTCCCACTCGGTACCGAAGTCATAGTTCTGAGCCTCCAGAAAACCTCCCGGAAGCAAAACGACAAGCAATATTACCAAGCGTAAGCGACTCATTAGTGGTCGGTAGTCAGTGGTTAGTGGTTAGACCAATGAATTTGTTAACTGCTGACTGCTAATTTCTCACACTGTTCCCTTGTACTTCGTAACCATATCGATGCTGTTGCCTTGACCGTCGGCGGGATGGTAGAATACCTTCACGTAGGCGGTGTCTTTGAGGAAGTTGATATATCCTACTTCGGCTTTCACGATGTCCAAGCCCGTGCGTTCACGCAGGTCGGCAAGCATCTCCTCGTAGCGGTCGGGCTTTATGAGGTCTATCTTCTCATATAGTATCATCTTGGTTGCCTGTGTGTTGCCGCGTTTTTTTCCGATGCCCGATTCCATGATCCAGGTCATAAGCACCACGAGCACGTTTGTGGAAATCAGCGCCACATAGCTGCTGGCCGCCATTCCGAAACCATTGATGATAGAGATGCCGATGATGACGAATAGATAGGTCATCTCGCGGATGGGCACAGCGTCAGTGCGGTAGCGCAGCAACCCGAAGATGGCGAACAAGCCAAGTCCGAAACCAATCTCGATGGAGAGGTTTTTGAGCATGAAGAGCAGCGCAAATATAGTGACGCTGAACAGCATGTAGGTGAAATAGTAGTCTTTGCGGCGGCTTTTCTTGTAGTAGAAGAAATGCACTATTATCCAGCACACCAGCACGTTGAAGGCGAACAAGGCCAACAGGTGAATCAATCCGGGACCGTCAAACACGGGTATGCCTAGAAAGTCCATTACGGGCTGCTCTTCGCCGAATTGGCTGCTTATTATTGTGTCCGTGGCGTGCGATGCCTGAGTGCTGAGAGTCTCGTCCAGCAGGTCCTGTCCCATCGGTGTGGTGTCCGCCAACGGCGTCCCCATGTAAGCTTGTAAGAGTTTCATGATTTATTTGAATGTTGAATTGTTTTATGTTGATAGGTTGATAAGTTTATATGTTTATATGTTGATATGTTGATATGTTCCAGGAAACCACCTGCTCAAAACTAAAAACAAACTAAAAACTAATAACTAATAACTTTCTCAATATATCTCAGTTTGTCCTTGAATCTGTTTATTTTCGCTTTCGGGGCGGTCAGAGCTGTCCCTATGCAGTATTTGCTCATCCGTTTCGGGTGAATCCGCATCTCCATCAAAGCGCGGTCGATGGCAGTCGAAGGGCCGCCCACTTCACGTTTCACCTCCATCACCACC
>JAFZTV010000093.1 GCA_017618625.1 Bacteroidales bacterium
ACCACTCACCCTCGCCGCCATCCGCCCCTTGAATTCGTTTGCAAAAGTACACCCGCCGCATTGCGGTCTACGAATAAACGGGCAAAAAAAAATCAACTTTTTTGTTTTATGGTGAGTTTGAAAGCATTGGCGCTGCCAGCAGAGCTCGGCTGTCAGCCTGGGTGTTAGCTGGGAGTTGGTAGGGAGTTAGTAGGGAGTTTCTCGAGAGGTGTATTCCGGGGAAGTATAAAAAGGACACGATGTCAAAAATGTCAAATGTCAAATGTCAAATTCGATTTTGGGAGTGTCAAAATCGCCACTATAATATAAAATATATTTTATATTATAGTGAGCCAAAATGACAATTTGAATTCAAAAATGACATTTGACATTTGACATAATATGACAATAGACCCGATTTTTCAAATAAAAGCCTATCTCTCAACGCATTAATCTTTTGTTTGTAAACCAACATTAACAAGATAATCAACCCACTCATCGTCAGGCATCGCGCCACAAATGGGTTGATAGGTTTTATGTTGATATATTGATATGTTGATATGTGAAGGTTTGATGGTGGGAAGATGGGGGGGGGATAAACGAAAACCTTTTTAGTGGTCAGTGGTCGGTGATGTCTTCGGCTGATTTAATTGGTTATAATGCTGATTATCGGTTAATTGTTCAAAATGATAAAAATCGTTGATTTTAGGTTATTACAGAGATTTCGCCGAAGGATCACCGAAGGGTTGCCGGAGGAGGAGGGATTTTATTGCGTTAATGTGTTAATGCGTTAGTGTATCCTCCCCTAAATTCATAAGTATGCAAACGCAATAAAAAGGCATTATACGGCGTTGTATTACAAGAGTGTATCAAGAAAGCGTGCAATCCTCAACCAAAATGAAAGCCGCCATCCCCATCCTTTTAATAGTGTTGTTATCCCTTACTGGTTGCGTAGGCAAGATGCAGGAAGAGTCCAACGGCAAAACAACGGTCTCGAAAAACGAATACAGGGAGATAGTCAAAATACACAACTATCACTACGGCGTCGAGGCTGGCTTGAAGAAACGGATGCTCCTTTCTGAAATCGCACGTCATTATGCTCTTGAGAATGACTATCCTATCGATTCCACCGCCCCTGTCGTAATGATTTCATACGAGGAAAAGAACGGAAACTTCGAGGTGTATCATATTGGGCGAACCGACCCCTGGGCTTTGAATGTGTCCGACGTGACAAGGCTTGAGCTGCTTGGCCACTACATAGTGGCGTATTCCATTCCCGACGAAGATACGCTCTCGTCGCGGGAAATTCAGCAATTTGGCGTGAACATCGATTGTCCAACGCTAACAGTACACGAGAGTTGCTGGTTCGTTTTCCTGTCCAGCGATATGCGTAACTATTATATTGTCAAGAATGTCTTTTCCAAGGATGAGGGCTTGATGGAGCTGAGAAAGTATTTAGAGTCAGCGTAGATAATTGACGGCAATTTTTTACTACGATATGGACATAAGGCCGCATATACAACTCGAAAAATGCATTGTGTGAGCAAAAGATTATTTCAGGTCGTAATTATATGCAGCTGTGTCGTCTTCGCCTCATGCCGCAAGACGGACAGGGTGCTTTTCTCTTATATTGAATCCATTTGTCCGCAGGGAGGAGAGATTAATTTGAAGAAGGCTTTAGGTGTGGATTACGACACCGCATACCTATTTAGTGATTGTACCAACGGGAAGGAGATGGCGTCGGCCATGGGCATTCCCTATCGCCCCAAGGCGTTCCTTCAGGACAGCGAATACAAGCTGATACTGTTGAAAAACCACAAGGTGGTTTACGACAACAATTTTTACTGTAATAAAGTGGAATTCTTTTGCTATGACACAATGTATTTCCACGCCATGAACGGTGTTTGGTATTACATATGGACAGACTCGATATTCGTGGCTACACCACGGAAGGGTGATATATCTGGCAACCTTTTCTATCAATTGAGACCTGTGAATGATGTGAAAAAAAATACGACCGACTACGTCGTCGCCAATGCTCTCTTGAACCCCGATTATTATGGTGAACTTTTGTTGTATGAGTATCCTGGCGGGAAAGTTACCGGGACGATTAAGAACGACTCTGTCAGAGAGGATTACATATTCTTAGGATTGATAGAGAAGAACGACAGCATGTTTTATGTGGAAGCTTACTCCTCTCTCTCGGACGAAGTGACCAGGAGAGGGTGGCTAAAAAAGAGCCCACATTTGGGAATCTTCTCATCAAAGTATCAGGGCGACCTGGTTCTATACGAATTGGCTGACAATAAATCGAAAGTCGTGGTTGTGGAGCGGGAATATAATTCGGGTGTATATGAGGTTGTCGATTTCTGCGATGGTTGGCTGAAAATCAAAGCGGAAGTGGACGGTGCGTTTTTCGAAGGATGGATTCCTCCAGAAGAGCAGTGCTGCAATCCCTATACCACGTGCTGCTGAACAGTCATAATATAAAGACTTTAAGCTATGGAAGCGACAAACACAAAGAAAACGGTATATATTATTGGGACACTGTTGTCTATTGTGCTACTCGTTTCTTGCTCGGTATCAAACGGGCAGCCCTTGAAGAATAACATGCTTCAGCCGTTGGATACGGACATCTATTTGAACGACGACGGTAACTCTTTCTTATCAGGCAATGTATTGGGAGAAATTCCCATGGAAATATTGTGGTCAAGCTCAAAGCTTGTCGGAGGCCGTATGTACTTAGATGGATCGGCCTTTGTGCCAAAGACAGGCGAAACCATTCCTGCTCAGCATGTATCTGTTTTTCTAATAAAAAATGATGCCTCGGGAAAACAATACATGACAATGGAACGCCTCAAGGTATGCAGAGAAAACGAATGGTTCAGAATACGTGTCGGTAAAAGAAAGATTGAAAAATACAATGTGGCCGTATGCGTTCCCGGATGTAAGACCAAGGTTTACAAATTTTGTCAGCAATGAATTTCTACCCGCTTTTATTTCGTCCACATTCAAGGATTGCAATATTCTGACCGTAATCCCAAGATATTGCCTGCCCCAAAAACAGAATCATAACCCATACCAGGTTGAATTGATGTTAACTTCTGTGAATGATAGATTTGATAGCAAATGAACAGTAATATTTTTTTGTTATATATGCGGTTTTCACGCTGATATCGTTAGGGTTTATTATGCGAATGTTGTTCTATGAAATTTGCCATGATTTACAAATATCTCTTCTATTTCCCCGCCTATATTCATAAGAAATGTGACAGCCTTATGGGTGTTGATCCATATATAGCTTCATATTTTCTTGTAGGTTTTACAATTGCCGTAAACATATTTGTAGTGTTCGATATTGTCGGTATATTGTTTGTTCAAAGCGTTGCTGTCTATGGCATTGTATGTAAATCGATGCTGATTATCGGATTTGTGATGATAGCGTTGTCTTACTTGTATTTCAAGCATAACGACAGACGTGACAAAATCTACGATGAAATTCATCAATCCCCAAAATGTAAAAAGACAAGATATGGTATATATACACTCATTTATCTCGTGTTCTCTTACGGTCTGTGGTTTGTGTGTAGTGATATTGTATGTGTGTTGAGAAATGGGAGTGGATTATCGTATGCGGAAAATATTGTGGATGTGTTGAATTTAACATATTGGTAACAAGTGTCTTGACTTGTGAGCCAGCTACGTTAAACGCATATTTTATGTATAGGGGCTTGGGGTGTGCACAATAATAAGAGAGCCAAACATGACTGCTTGGCTCCCTTATTGTTTTATGATTGTAAAGTGAGCTATTTCAGGTTGGCGAAGGCCTCTTTCATGCGGCGCAGCGCCTCGCGCAGCAGCTCTTCGCTGGTGGCGTAGCTCAGGCGGATGCAGTCGTCGTCGCCGAAGGCGGAACCCATCACCGTGGCCACGTTGGCCTCGTTGAGCAGGTAGAACGCCATGTCGGTGGAGTTTTCGATTTTCTTACCGTTGAAGCTCTTGCCGTAGTAGGCGCTCACGTCGGGGAAGAAGTAGAAGGCACCTTCAGGCATGCAGACTTTCAAACCGGGTATCTCGCACAGGAGCTGGTAAACCATTTCGCGGCGCTGACGGAAGGTCTCGCGCATCGAGATGATGTCCTTGCTGGTGGCGGGGTCCATAAGCATGGCCTCGACGGTTGCTTTCTGAGCAATAGAGCAGGTGGCCGAGGTCACCTGGCCTTGCAGTTTGTTGCAGGCCTTGGCGATGACGGTTGGTGCGGCGATGAAGCCGATACGCCAGCCGGTCATGGCGAAGCCTTTGGCAACGCCGTTGATGGTGATGACGCGGTCGCGGACATCTTCAAACTGAGCGATGCTCTCGTGCTTACCCATGAAGTTGATGTGCTCATATATCTCGTCGGCCATGACGAACACATGCGGATGGCGGGCCACCACGTCGGCTATGCCGCGCAGTTCCTCTTTGGAGTAGAGCATGCCGGTGGGGTTGCTCGGGGTTGAGAACATGATGAGTTTGGTCTTCGGGGTGATGGCCTTCTCGAGCTGTTCGGGGGTTACCTTGAACTTGTTCTCGATGGAGGTCTTCACATAGACGCACTCACCGCCGGCGACACGTGCAATCTCTTTGTAAGACACCCAGAACGGAGTGGGGATGACCACCTCGTCGCCGGGGTTGATGAGCACCTGGGCCAGCTGGTAGATAGACTGCTTGGCACCAGTCGAGACCACGATTTGCTCGGGTTTGAAGTGCAGGCCGTTGTCGCGCTCGAATTTCTTGCAAATAGCCTCGCGCAGGTCGGGATAGCCCGGCACCGGAGGATAATGGGTGAAGTTGTCGTCGATAGCCTTCTTGGCAGCCTCTTTCACGCAGTCGGGCGTGTTGAAGTCGGGCTCGCCTATCGAGAGGCTTATCACGTCTTTGCCCTGAGCTTTCAGTTCGCGGGCTTTGGCGGTCATGGCCAGCGTCTCGCTTTCGGCCATGTTGAGAATTCTATTACTGAGGATTTCCATGGTGTTTATTGTTTGTGTTAAAAAGGTTCGCTTTGCTGAAAAGTTTTAAAGTTCCAAAGGGAACGGGAATCTATTGGGTTGAAATCGGGTGCAAAGGTACGCTTTTTTTAGTTATGAACCTAGAAATTCGAATTTTGAAAGGCGAAATTGGTGAGAAATCGGGAATTGTTGTGTGGCGGAGTCGTTCTTACTACGCTTTTTGGGGAGGGTGGGGGAGGAAGAGAAAAGTGAATTTGTAGGGATGAAATAAAATTTGTACATTTGCCATATTGCAAAGGGAGGAAACAAAATTATAATAATCACATAAATCATTGAAATTATGGCAAAAGATGATGTAAACGCTTTGAAACAGGAAAAGCTGAAGATTCTGCAGAGCACACTTGACAAAATCGAGAAGAACTACGGCAAGGGGTCGATTATGAAACTGGGCGACCGCCCGGACGAGAGCCTTGAGGTGATACCCACGGGCAGCATTGCGCTGGACGCAGCACTTGGTGTGGGTGGTTTCCCGAAGGGCAGAGTGATTGAGATTTACGGCCCGGAGTCGTCGGGTAAGACCACGCTGGCAATACACGTGATTGCAGAGGCGCAGAAACAGGGCGGCATCGCAGCGTTCATTGACGCCGAGCATGCCTTCGACAGTTTCTACGCCAAGAAACTCGGGGTGGATATCGAAAACCTTCTGGTGTCGCAGCCGGACAATGGTGAGCAGGCGCTGGAGATTGCTGACAACCTGATACGCTCGGGTGCGATAGACATCATCGTCATCGACTCTGTGGCGGCATTGACGCCCAAGGCGGAGATAGACGGAGAGATGGGCGACAGCAAGATGGGTTTGCAGGCTCGTCTGATGAGTCAGGCTATGAGAAAGCTGACGGCGACAATAAGCAAAACGGGATGCTGCTGCATATTCATCAACCAACTGCGAGAGAAGTTGGGCGTGATGTTCGGCAACCCGGAGACCACCACTGGCGGCAATGCGCTGAAGTTCTATGCCTCGGTTCGTATTGACATCCGCAGGACGCAGGCCATCAAGGACGGCGACCAGAATATAGGCAACCGCGTGAAGGTGAAGGTGGTGAAGAACAAAGTTGCTCCTCCGTTCAGGGTGTGCGAGTTCGACCTGATGTTTGGCGAGGGAATCTCGAAGATTGGCGAGATAATAGACCTGGGCGTGGAGTACGGCATATTGAAGAAGAGCGGGTCGTGGTTCAGCTATGGCGAGACGAAGTTGGCGCAGGGCCGTGAGGCACTGAAGCAGCTGTTGAAAGACAACGAGGAGTTGAGCGCCGAGCTGGAAGCCAAGGTGAGAGAGGCTATGAAAGATGCGCCGATGGAGGAGTGATGGAGTTTTAGTTTCTAGTTTTTAGTTTTTAGTTTCAAGTTTTTTGGTCATTAAAACTGTAAGGGGATGAAAAGATTGTTTTTGGTAATAGCTGCTTTGGCAATGGGTGGGATGCTCTTTGCGCAGAGCGACAGTGTGGCTTTGGATGCACAGCATTCAGCTGACAGCAGTCTGATGACTGCGACACCTTCGGTCGATACAGCATCCCATACGGTAATTGCCGACAGTGTGCCGATGGAACCGGTGCGGAAACTTTCGCGGCGCCAGCAGATGAAGTATTTCGGACATGACTTTTCGTCGTGGTTCGTGGAGGTAAAGTACCTTTACGGCACACGCGATATGGCTATAGGCTTGAATCTTAGCTATGTGCCGAACATTGTGGGATTCTATGGCACATTCATGAACGGTGTAAATGCTTACTGGGGGTCGGCGGGAGTTGTTTATAGATTCTCAAGGATTGACAGCAGGGTTGATTGCCAGGCTTATGCTGGTTTTGTGGCTGGATTCGGCTATGGTGCCGAGGTGGGGATACGTCTTGCCCGTGTCAACCGTCGTCACAAGGCTTTCAGCTGGGTGAGTGTTTCGGCGGGTGCCACGCTGACCAACTACGGTTCGTTTTTCAGTTGTGGCTTGAGCCTGCCTTTCGGAGTGCCGGCAGCGGCCGTGAGTCTGTTTTAGCAGGAGAGAACCATGTACGTGATAGACGAGCAGCGAGAAGAGCTGCAGATACAGGAAAAATATGAAGAGCTGCTTGCGGCGTGCAAGGCAATAAAACAGCTGACGCCACAAGAAGAGGAGGACATTTTCCGTGCATACGCGATAGCAAAACAGGCACACAGCGGGACTCGGAGAAAGTCGGGCGAGCCTTATATCTTCCATCCGCTGGCGGTTGCTTTGATAGCAGTTAAGGAGGTGGGACTTGGACCACTGGCTGTGATATGCGCGCTGCTGCATGATGTTGTGGAGGATACAGAAATCACCGTTGAGAACATCAGAATGCTGTTTGGAGACAGGGTGGCCACGATAGTGGATGGGGTGACGAAGATTGAGGATGTGATAGAGCTGCACCAGAGCGAATCGAAGCAGGCGGAGAATTACCGCAAGATACTACTGTCGATGTGCAGGGACGCCTACGTAATTTTCCTCAAACTCTGTGACCGACTGCACAACATGCGCACACTCGACTCGATGAAGGACACGAAGAAACTGGCCATCTCGAGCGAGACGCAGTATATATACATACCGTTGGCTCACCGACTGGGTCTGTATAATATCAAGACCGAGCTGGAGGAATTGGTGATGAAATACACCAACCCGGACAAATATGCTGAGATATCGGCCAGGATAGAGAAGTCGTCGGGCATCGAGGAGCGTCTGAAAGAGAGTATGACTAAGCCGCTATGTCAGTATCTCGACGAGGCGGGCTATAAGTATGAGATAAAGTCGAGGGTGAAGTCGGTGTATTCGTGCTGGAAGAAGATGGAGAACAAGGGGGTGCAGTTTGACGAGATATACGACCTCTATGCCATGCGGCTTATACTACATGTGGAGAGGGACGAGGGAATGAGCGACGAGGAGTTCCACAAGAGGGAGAAGGACGAGTGTTTCAAGGTTTACGCTTTGGTCATACAGCATTTCTCGCCGAAACTGTCGCGCTACCGCGACTGGATAACGACGCCGAAAACCAACGGCTATGAGTCGTTGCAGATAACGGTGATGTCGCCGATAGGCAAGTACGTGGAGGTGCAGATAAGGACCGAGCGGATGGACGAGATTGCGGAGAAGGGAATGGCGGCACACTTTCTCTATAAGGAGGCTCACCCTGACGAGCAGATTGCCAACAACCCTATGGAGGAGTGGCTGCAGAGCATTAGAAGTACTTTCGAGAACACTGAGAAGAGCGCCATCGACCAGGTGCAGGAGTTCAAGGAGTCGCTCTACACGAAAGAGATATACCTCTTCACGCCGAAAGGGAAGGTGGTGAAGATGCCATCGAAGTCAACAGTACTAGACTTTGCGTTTGCCATTCATACCGACATTGGAATACACTGCATAGGAGCCAAAGTGAACGCCAAGGTGGTACCGATAAGCTATGTGCTACATTCAGGTCAGCAGATACAAGTGTTGACCTCGAAAAACACGGTGCCTACGGCCGACTGGATAGATGTGGTGCAGACGGCGAAGGCGAAAGAGAAGATAAAAGACTACCTGCATGAGCAGAAGAAGCTCTATCAGGAGATAGGCAAGGGCAAGTTGGAGAAGATTGTGGAGTCACTGGGCGAGCGCAATGGCGTTGAAACACTGCAACGCATAAAGCGCTATTTTGATATTGGCAGCGATGTTGATCTATACTACCGTGTGGCGAGTGGAGAGATAAGCGAGAAGGAGATTGCGCAGAGCTTAGGAAAAGCCCGCAGGGCTCCACAGATGATGTTTTTAGGGGCTTACAAAGACCTTTTTGAGAGCTCGAACAATCCAGTTTTGGACAAGGGTGCCGATACAAGTCACTCGTTTGTAGTGGACAGCAGCCATGAACGCCTACACACCGAGCCAGCCACCTGCTGCAAACCAATCCAGGGCGACGCCGTGGTGGGCATCATGTCGGGCGACAAGATTATCATTCACCGCACCAACTGCAAGGTAGCGATGGACGAGATGGCCAAGCATGAGAATAAGATTGTGCGCGCCAAATGGCGTCAGGGCGAGAAGGTGTCGCTGCTGACGGGTATTTCGATAACGGCTATCGACCGCAAAGGTCTGTTGCAAGACCTTACGAAACTTATCTCGGAAGAGATGGACCTGAATATGCGTGCCATCACGCTGGAGGCCTCGGAAGGTGTGGGACGCGGAATCATCATGCTATATGTGAACAACCTCGACGGACTGAACAGTCTGATAAAGAAAATCAAGGCTATCGACGGCGTGGAGGATGTGAGGAGATTGTAGTGCAATTGTGAATTCTGAAAATTGAATTTCGAAAAAAAAGTATGGATGCTCGCACCATTGATGCTTTTACAAGATTGAGCGACACTTTGGACCGTGTGCGCAAGGAGTGTCCGTGGGACAAGGTGCAGACAATCCAGAGCCTGCGTTACCTCACCTTAGAAGAAGTGTATGAACTGAGTGAGGCGATAGTTTCGTTGTCCGATAATGGTGGCAATGACGACTTCAAGAAAGAGCTTGGGGATTTGTTTATGCACCTGATGTTTTACTCCAAGATAGCCGAAGAGGAGGGGCGTTTTTCGTTGGCTGATGTGCTCAATGCTATAAGCGACAAGTTGGTGACGAGACATCCTCATATTTTCTCGCCTGATAAAGACCAACATCAGGGATGGGAGCAGCTGAAGATGAGAGAGGGGAGAAAGTCGGCGATGGAGGGAGTCCCGACGTCGTTGCCTTCGCTCAACAAAGCCGTGCGCATACAGGAGAAAGCTGCCGGCATGGGTTTTGACTTCAGCGATGCCGACGAGGCGTTCCAGAAGGTGAAAGAGGAATACGAGGAGTTTGAGCAAAGCGGTACGGAGGAGGAGTTTGGAGACTTGCTTTTCGCTCTTGTGAAGTGGGGAGCGATGAGGGGTATCAACGCCGACGACGCATTGTGCAAAACCAACCGCAAGTTTATTTACAGGTTTCGACAAGTGGAACGGACAGCTGCCAGCCAAGGCAAGTCGGTGAGCGAGATGACCAAAGAAGAGATGCTGCAGGCTTGGCGTGAGGCAAAATGAAAAACGGTGACACTTGAAAGCGTCACCGTTTTTACTATAAGTTTGACAGTTTTTAGCCGAGGCGTTTGAACTGGCATGTGAAGTGGCGCATCAGCTCGGCTTCCCATGTGATTTCCAGACCGCGCTTGATTTCGTTGCGACGGTCGTAAACGTTCTTCAGTGCAGCGGCTATCACGTCCATGTGGTTGTTTGTGTAAACGCGGCGCGGGATGCAGAGGCGCACGAAGTCGTTGCCGCCAAAGCGGTTCTCGCGGGTTACGGGGTCGCGGTCGGCGAGAACGTAGCCGATTTCGCATGCGCGTATGCCGGCTTCGAGGTAGAGCTCGCAGGTAAGTGTCTGTGCGGGGAACTCCTCTTTGGGGATGTTGGTCAGCACCTTGTCGGCATCGACGAAGATGGCGTGGCCACCGGCGGGACGCTGGTAGGGGATGCCGTATTCGTCGAGTTTGGCGGCGAGGTAGTGGACCTGTTTGATGCGGGTCTCGACCATCTCGAACTCGATGTTCTCTTTCAATCCGACGGCAAGGGCATCCATGTCACGTCCGTTCATACCGCCATAGGTGAGGAATCCTTCGAAGGGGATGCAGAAGAGTTTGGCACCTTCGTACCAGTCTTTCTTGCGAGTGGCGATGAAGCCGCCCATGTTGACGAGGGCGTCCTTCTTGGCGCTCATGGTCATGCTGTCGGCATAGCCGAACATCTCTTTGCATATTTCGCGGAGGGTCTTGTTTTCATAGCCTTTCTCGCGGGTCTTGATGAAGTAGGCGTTCTCGATGAAACGAGCGCTGTCGATATTGACGGGCACACCATATTTGTGGCAGAGTTCGCAGGTCTCGCGGATGTTCTGCATGGAAACAGGCTGTCCGCCGACGGTGTTGTTGGTGACGGTGAGCACGAAGAACGGCACGTTGCCTTTGTTTTCCTGGAGCACTTTCTCGAGTTTCTCGAGGCTGACATTACCTTTGAAAGGCACTTCGAGCTGGGTGTCGTATGCTTCAGGAACGGTAACATCAACAGCGAATGCCTTACGGCTCTCGATAT
>JAFZTV010000007.1 GCA_017618625.1 Bacteroidales bacterium
ATATCAACATATCAACGCAATTAAAAAAAGCGCTGAAATATGTTGACGACGAGACCTACGAATATTACCGCCGCTATCTTAAGCACACCGACTTCGAGGCCCTAAACATCGACTACCTCTACATGCGCAGCTTCTACACCGATTCGGAATACAAGATACAGAATGCCAAGCACAAGGAATCGTACAACTACTTCTACCGCAACACCCTGAAACACTACAAGGAATACAAGTCGCTCCACACCCGCGCAACCCTCGCCCTCGTCTTCCATCGCGGAGGCAACACCAAGGAAGCCCTCGACATACTGCGCCGCATCAAGGAGAGTGCACTCCACAGCGACGAGATGGGCATGTACTGGCGCGACAACCAAAGCAGCCCCTGGTGCTACGAGCGCCCCATCGAGACTCAGGCCCTCCTCATCCAGGCCTTCGCCGAGATAACACCCGACGACAAAGAGACCATAGGCAAGATGCAGCAGTGGCTGTTGAAGCAAAAGCAGACAACCAGCTGGAACACCGACGTCGCCACCGTTGAGGCAATAAGCGCATTGCTGTCCGACAAGGGGACGGCAAACACCCTCTCGCAGTCGGAAAAGAGCACTTTGGTGACCGTAGCGGGAGAACCGCTGACGGCACCCTCGCAGGCAGGTACCGGATATCAGTCGCAATCCTGGCATGGAGACGAAATAAACAGACTTCTAACACAATCACACGATAACGCAATAACGCAATCCTCACCACAGGTCACAGATCACAGGTCACAGGTCACCATAAAGAAATACACCGACGGCATAGCCTGGGGCGCCGCCTACTACCAGTACTTCGACGACATGAAGAACATCGAGCGCAGCGACATGGGCGTCAAGATGAGCAAAACCATCTACCGCGTCAAAACCGACGGCACCCTCCAAGCCATACTCAACCCCACTCAGGTCACTAACACAATCACACAATCACACAATAACGCAACCCCACAACTATCCGTCGGCGACCGCGTCCGCATTCGCATACTCATCGACTGCGACCGCGCACTCGAATACGTCGAACTCAAAGACCCTCGTCCCGGTTGTCTCGAGCCCCTATCCACCGCCAGCGGCTGGCATTGGAACAGCGGCCTCAGCTACTACTCCGCCGTCCGCAACGCCTCCAACAGCTTCTACATCAACCGCCTCGACAAAGGCAAGTACGTCGTCGAATACGACCTCTTCGTCACCAACCCAGGCTCCTTCACCGTCCCCCCATCCACCATCCAATGCCTCTACGCTCCCGAGTTCCGAGCCAACTCCGAAGGCCGCTCCCTCCATGTCGAATGATATAAGATAAAAAAAAGAATTTGACGGAACAACCGACCACCCAATCCCAACCACTAACCACGATTTAGAAAAAAAGTGCTATCTTTGCAATTCAAATATCGACAAAATTACAATTAAAAATCACATTATTATGAAAAAAATCTTTCTTTCGTTGGCTCTTATCGCGCTGACTTTGAGCGTTTCGGCTAGCTCCATTCGCTATTTCACCTTCAGTCAGGCCCAACGCACTATCCGTCACCTCGACGCCCAGACCGAGCTTATGATCTACTGCGGCTATGACGACGAAATCGAGACCTACGTTCTCGTCAACGAAGTGTGGGCCGAAAAGGTCAACTCTCAGTTCTACGAAATTTGGCTCTACGGTTTCGACGCCTACACCGGCGACGAAATCTATATGCCTGTCGACCTCGGCTGCATCTGGCTCTACAACGCCACCGGCACCCGTATGTACAGCGCTGCCACCACCCTGCGTTTCCGCAACGCTCGTCCGCTTCCCACATTCAGATGGGTTATGCCTCCCTACCGTCCCTTCCAGCGTCGTTTCCACGCCCCCGGATTCCTCTACACCTATCACTATGACATCCACCAGCCCGGCTGGCATCATCCTTACACCGGACACAATCCCTACAACTATCCTCCATACTACATGCGTCACCGCTCCGAGCCCATCCCTGTGCACCGCGACCCCTACATGCCGGGAGCTGAGATGCCTCGCACCATGACCCCCGACGGCCACGGCTACCTGGGCAACACTCGTGGAGGCAACCCCACCACAACCGTAGGCAACCCGAGCCAGCGTGCCACCTCTTCGACCGCCAGCACTCGCCGCACCACCGGCAACACCGCCGACCCGAACACCATTCTCACCGAGCGTAGTGCTTCGGCTCCTCGTGGCACCTCGACCCAGTCGTCATCCAACAACGGCCAGCGTTCGTCGAGCAGCACCACTACTACCACCGGACGTGGCACTTCAACTCAGACCAACACCTCTGGTCGCGGCACCTCGACCCAGTCCTCCAACAGCGGTCAGCGTTCGTCGAGCAGCACCTCTACCACCACCTCTGGTCGTGGCACCTCTACACAGTCCTCCACCAGCGGTCAGCGTTCGTCGGGCACAACCACTACCACCACCTCTGGTCGTGGCACCTCGACCCAGTCCTCCTCCACCAGCGGTCAGCGTTCGTCGAGCAGCACCTCTACCACCACTTCCGGCCGTGGCACCTCGACCCAGAGCAGCAGCACCACGACTCGCGGCACAAGCTCTTCGACATCTAGCAGCACGTCAAGCCGCTCGTCTAGTTCTAGCACCACCTCTACGAGAACTCAGTCGTCGTCGAGAAGATAATTTCAACCAATAATTTGACATCAGGGGCATGTAAGAAACTTGCGTGCCCCTCTTTTTTACAAAACTAAAAACCGAAAACCATGATAAAATCAAGCGAGCTGGTCCTGGCCTCCGACGGAAGCCTGTACCACATTCACCTTACCTCCGACACCCTTGCCGACGACGTGATACTGGTGGGCGACCCCGGAAGGGTGGAGATGTTCAAGGACATCTTCGAAAGCGTTGAGCACGAATCGTACAACCGTGAGATTCATGCCCTCACGGGCTCCTACCACGGCCATCGTTTCACGGCCCTCTCAACCGGAATGGGTTGCGACAATATCGACATAGTGGTGTCCGAACTCGATGCCGCCGCCAACATCGACCTCCTTCAGCGCACACCCAAAACCACCCACCGAAGCCTCAACCTGGTACGCATCGGCACCAGCGGCTCACTTCACAGCGACGTGCCGGTCGGCTCTCTTGTGGCTTCAAAACACGCCGTGGGTCTCGACGGATTGCTCAACTACTACCGTCACGACCCCTCGCAGCTCAACGACCCGCTCAACGAAGCATTCATCAAACACATGCAGTTCGACGCCTGCTTCTCTAAGCCCTATTCTGCCGATGCCGGCAAGCATCTTTTCTCCAAAGTGGCCGATGGGATGCACCATGCCGTGACGGCCACAGCTCCGGGTTTCTATGCCCCTCAGGGACGCTGTCTGCGTATCGAGCCCAGTATCTCCGACCTCAACGAGCGGCTCGCCTCTTTCTCTTGGAACGGCTGCCGGCTGACCAACCTCGAGATGGAGACCTCGGCCATCTACGGCCTCTCTGCCATCATGGGTCATCAGGCACTCACCGTCTGCCTCATCATAGCCAACCGTGCCGACGGCACCTTCCTGAGCGACTACCACCCACAGATGAAGGAAACCATAGCCCGAGTGCTCGGCTCGCTGGCATAACTACTAGTCATATCTAACAAAGAAGGGAGCACCCGATTGGATGCCCCCTTCTTCTATATTGCTTTCTGCGAGCACGCAGTGGCTTAGTACATGCCGCCCATGCCACCCATACCCGGGTTAGCAGGCATTGCGGGCTCCTTCTCCTTGATGTCGCACAGCACGCACTCGGTGGTCAGCAGCATACCTGCTATCGAAGCCGCGTTCTCGAGTGCCACACGGGTAACCTTGGCGGGGTCGATGACACCGCTCTTGAACAGGTTCTCGTATTTCTCGGTGCGGGCATTGTAGCCATAGTCTCCCTTGCCGTTCTTCACCTCGTTCACGATGACGCTGCCTTCCAATCCAGCGTTGGCAACAATCATGCGCAACGGCTCTTCGACAGCACGGCGGATAATCTCGATACCGAGTTTCTCGTCCTCGTTCTCGGGTTTCACGTTGTCAAGATTCTGTGCTGCACGGATGAATGCTGTGCCGCCACCGGGGATGATACCCTCTTCGACAGCTGCACGGGTTGCATGCAGAGCGTCGTCGAAACGGTCTTTCTTCTCCTTCATCTCAACCTCCGAAGCTGCTCCGACATAGATTACTGCCACACCGCCTGACAATTTGGCAAGGCGCTCCTGCAGTTTCTCGCGGTCATAGTCGCTGGTGGTCTTCTCAATCTGAGCCTTAATCTGTCCGACACGGGCCTTGATAAGCTCGCTGTCGCCCGAACCGTTGACTATGGTGGTGTTGTCCTTGTCTATGGTCACCTTCTCGCAGGTGCCGAGCATCTCGAGGGTAGCATCTTCCAGTTTGTAGCCTTTCTCTTCGCTGATGACCGTACCACCGGTGAGGATGGCTATGTCTTCAAGCATCTCTTTTCTGCGGTCACCGAATCCCGGAGCCTTCACGGCAACGACTTTCAAACCTCCACGCAGACGGTTCACCACGAGGGTTGCCATAGCTTCGGTCTCAACATCCTCGGCTATGATAAGAAGTGCACGACCGCTCTTGGCCACCTGCTCCAATATCGGCAGCAAAGTCTGCAAGGTGCTGATTTTTTTGTCGTGTATAAGGATAAGAGGACTGTCATACGAGCATTCCATCTTCTCGGTGTCGGTCACGAAATAGGGGCTGATATAGCCGCGGTCAAACTGCATGCCTTCAACAACCTTCACGGTGGTGTCTATACCCTTGGCGTTCTCAATGGTGATGACACCGTCTTTCGTCACCTTCTCCATAGCCTCGGCTATGATGTCACCAATCTGGCCGTCGTTGTTGGCGCTGATGGTGGCCACCTGACGAATCTTGCTGATGTCGCCGCCTACTTCCTGGCTCTGCTCTTTGATGCTCTTCACGATTTCGGCAACAGCCTTGTCGATACCGCGTTTCAGGTCCATCGGGTTGGCACCGGCTGTGACGTTCTTCAAACCCGTGTTCACGATGGCTTGTGCCAAAACTGTAGCGGTGGTGGTACCGTCACCAGCCTGGTCGTTGGTCTTCGAGGCGACCTCTTTCACCATCTGTGCACCCATGTTCTCAATGCCGTCTTCCAGCTCAATTTCCTTGGCCACGGTCACACCGTCCTTAGTTACCTGAGGAGCACCGTATTTTTTATCGATAACCACATTGCGGCCTTTAGGTCCAAGTGTCACTTTAACTGCGTTTGCAAGTTCATCGACGCCTTTGCGAAGCTGTTCGCGAGCGTCATTATTGAATACTATCTGTTTTGCCATTTTTCTTAGTGATTTATGATTAGTGCATTGACATTGCCACTAATCGGGTTATTGTTTTGTTTTCTTTCGGTGACTTGTGCAGTGCTTTTGTCTAATCACTATTCACCAATCACCATTCACTCAAATTATATTATTGCGTATATGTCGCCTTCTTTCATAATCATATACTTCGTGCCGTCGATATCGACTTCGGTGCCGCTGTATTTGCCATAGAGCACCTGGTCGCCGACCTTCACGGTCATTTCATGGTCTTTCGTACCGTTTCCCACAGCGACAACCTTGCCACGCTGGGGTTTCTCCTTAGCGGTGTCGGGGATGATGATTCCTGAAGCTGTTTTCTGCTCTGCTTCTGCCGGTTCGATAAGAACGCGGTCTGCTAAAGGTTTAATGTTCATAGTGTTGTGTGTTTATTTGTTAATATTTGATTCGTTTGTTTCCCGTCATTCTTCAATGACACATTTTATAACGCAATAAGTGTGCCAAAATGACAAATCAGCAACAAATATGCCAAAATGACACAAACCGATGCAGAATGTCAATAGTCAATAAGAAATGTCAAACTATCATTTTCGGTGCCGGATACCTTGGTGCGTTTCAGCTCAAAATATTTCTATTTACCACCATTTGCAACTTAACAAAAAAGGTTGTACCTTTGCACCCGCTTACGAGAGAATGTAAGTATGCGAGAAAAGCATTGCTATTTTTGTCCTTTGATAGAAATTCCCCAAGTTTCAAGAGGAGGGATAGAGCATTTATGCTTTCGCTTGATTGTATATGCCACTTTAGCATATCGTCAGGCGTGAGTTATGTTCCATAGAACCCGTTTCCTCGAAGGTGTTTGGCGATACCTCTATCAAGACGGACATGAGCACATAAATCTCATGCCTTTCTTTTTTATATTATGTCCTGTTGGAGGTTTGGGGACAAAAAAAACACGTCTCATTAGGACCAAATTAGGACCAATTTCGAGCCAATAAAGAGAAGTATTTTTGCAAAAATCCATAGCGATGGCTGCTATGTATAGCTAATATTATCGTACACGAAAAAAATCCAATATGCGAAAATTTACAATCATTCTTATGCTGCCTATCCTGTTGTCTGGCTGCATGAAGGAGACCGACGAGACGGTGCTGCTGCCCGTGCGAGGAGTAAAAATACCCGAGGCGGTGCTTTCGGCAGCGGAGCAGGATGCCTTGTCAGATTATATGCCTATCTATGAAGGCGGTACGCCTCCAAATATTGAGGGTGACTGGCTGGCGTCGCCTATGACACTGACTTTTGCGTCGGACAACTATGCCGGCGATTTCTATGACCTGCATTGGCGTGTGGAACGACAGAACGGACGCAACCTTGCGAAATACAAGGAATGGCAGAACACCGCATCTGCACTTGGCAAAGAGGCTCACATCATCGGCGAGGGCGACAACTTCACCATGTACACCATCGAGCAGTCGGAGAACGCCGCCCGTGGTTGGAGCTGCGAGCAGGTGACCATTATCTCCGGCACACGCACAGGCGATGCGGTCGAAGGATATTACTATGCAGTTGTGATGAGAAACAAGACAGACGAGCGTGGTGTTATAATCGAGCCCGACAGCTACCGGGTGTTCACCGACGGCGATGGAGTATCGCTGCCCATAACCAACATGAAATGATTATGAAGAAGAGTGTTGTCATAATGTTGCTCGCATTGCTGTCGGTGACAGCCTACGGGCAGGAGAAGCTTTCTCTGCAGATGTTCTCGGCTGGAGTCAAGACCGGTATCAGCATCGGTGATATGCGGTTAACGGCTGATTGCTACGATATGTACAAGCACACAATGACCGCCCACGCAGTGGCTGGAGTCTATTTCCAGTATCGCACACCGTTCGGTCTTTCCGTAAGGCCTGAAATCGCCTACGTCGGCAGGGGTGCAAATCTTGAATGGGAGGATGTGAAATACCGCATGAGGGCGCACTGTCTCGATATGCGCGTTGGAGTGATATACAACTTCACGATACACAAAACGCTGCTTTCGCCCTACGTGATAGTTGCACCGATGTGGAACACCACTTTGGGCGGACGGGTGAACTACATAGACGACTTCACCGAGGAGATTAACATGCCGCTGTCTAAGAGCAACATGAAGATGCACGACTTCGACATGTTCTGCGGTGCAGGATTGGAATATCCCGTGTTCGGCAAAGGCTGGGCGATATACCTCTCTGGTGAAATCGGATATAACTGGGGCTTGGTGCGCAACTTTGCCAAACAGGAACAAAACGGAAACCTGACAATACTGAACCCCAGCCTCGACCAGCCGCTGGCCACAGGTGGACGTCTTGGACGGGGCATCGAGATAACCGTGAGGGTTGGTGTGCCGTTTGGGATGAACCTTAAACGCAAACAGAAATCAACAAACGAAGAAGATATATGGACAGACGAGACAATGGAAGAGCCGGCGGACACACTGGAATCGGAGCAGCCGGACAGGGAAGTGACCACGCCGGAGGAAAAGCCGGAGCAGGTGAAGCCCGCGGCAGAGAAACCGAAAGAGGAACAGCAACAGCAGCCCTCGCAGCCGTTGAAGGAAGAGGACTCGGAAGAATTGGAGGACCTGCAGCAATGAAAAAAGTAATGGTTATAACAGCGCTTTTGACAGCGTGTTTTGGTTTGAAAGCGCAAGCAATTTTCTCGACCGTGGGCGGAGAGGCAGCATCGGGTTCAGCCAAGCTGAGTTATACAGCGGGACAAGTGGCCACTCAGCCAGCAAAGGCGAGGGTGACAAACGCGGAACGTCTGACGGCAAAATTGACCGAGGGTGTGCAGCAGGCCTACAGTATAGAGGAACTTAAAATTGACGGAGTTACACCGATTGCAGCCGACATCAAAATATACCCAAACCCAACAACGGACAATATTACGGTTAGAGTGGTCGGGGAATCCCAACAAAATTACACCTTATATGACGTAAATGGGCGTAAACTGAGCAATGGAAAACTGCAAAACGGAGAAACATCAATAGATATGTCCGACCTTCCCGCTGGCAGCTATGTGCTGAAAGTCACTGGCAACGGTGCAGAGAATGGCTATAGAATAAACAAAGCAAAATAATAAAAAAGATATAACAATGAAAAGGAGTTTATTGGCTTTACTGGCGGTATTGATGAGTCTTGTTGCAATGGCACAGGCACCGCAGAAGATGACCTACCAGGCCGTGGTTCGCGACAACAACGGACAATTGGTAAGCAACGGCAACGTGGGGGTGCGTATCACAATTGTGCGTGGTTCTGAAACTGGCACAGAGGTTTACAGCCAGACGGAGACCGTTCACACCAACGACAACGGCCTTTTTACCACCATGATTGGCGGTACTGGATTTGATGCTATTGACTGGGGCAACGGACCGTACTACTTGAAAAGCGAAGTTGACCCCGATGGAGGCACAAACTACATTCTCACCACCACCCAGCAGATGGTGAGCGTGCCGTATGCGCTGCACGCCGGCACGGTGGACAGCATCATCGGCGGAGTGAATTTCACGGAGACTGACCCGATTTTCAATGCGTGGAACAAGGATTATAACGACCTTATAAACAGACCGACAATACCGACCAATGTAAGCGAGCTGACAAACGATGCAGGGTATTTGACTTCATTCACAGAGACACAGGTTTTGAGCATCAGCAACGACACGATATATCTTACAGGCGGCAGTTATGTAAAGCTGCCTGCCGGCTTCAGTGGTGACTATAACGACCTGACGAACAGGCCGAACCTTGCCGACAGTGTGTCGCGGATTGTGAACGAATATCATTTAGGCGACACCATCATCAACTACATATCGCAGAACGGTTATGTGGATAGCAGCTATGTGATCAACTACAACACGCAGCAAGGCTATGTCGATACCTCATACGTTACAAACTATATCAATAACATCGGCGGACTTGGCAGCGAAAACGACCCAGTGTTCACGGCATGGGACAAAGACTATAACGACCTTATCAACAAGCCTACCATCCCGACCGTACCGACTAATGTTAGCGAATTTACAAACGATGCAGGTTATCTGACCTCGTTTACGGAGGCGCAGGTTTTAAGTATAAGCAATGACACTATATATCTCACAGGTGGCAGCTATGTTAAACTGCCTGCAGGGTTCAGCGGCGACTATAACGACTTGACCAACAAACCTACCATACCGACAGTGCCGACCAATGTGAGCGAGTTTACAAACGACGCTGGGTATATTACATCAGCTAATGTGCCAACGAATGTAAGCGAGTTTACAAACGATGCAGGTTACTTGACCTCGTTCACAGAGGCGCAGGTGCTTAGCATTGGACATGATACTATATATCTCACAGGAGGCAGCTATGTAAAACTGCCTGCAGGGTTCAGCGGCGACTATAACGACTTGACCAACAAACCTACCATACCGACAGTGCCGACCAAT
>JAFZTV010000094.1 GCA_017618625.1 Bacteroidales bacterium
ACCTCGTCATACCAAACACTGTGACAGAAATCAAGCAGTATGCCTTCGAAGGCTGCAGCGGACTCACATCCATCACCATCCCCAACTCCGTCACATCCATCGGCGAAAGTGCCTTCGGTGGCTGCAGCGGCCTCACATCCGTCACCATACCCAACTCTGTCACCTCCATCGGCAACTACGCATTCGCTGGCTGCAGCGGCCTCACAATTGTGAACTTCAATGCTACGAACTGCACCACAATGGGTAGTTCGGATTATCCAGTATTCGATGTATGCACAGCTCTTGCTACGTTAAATATCGGTGACAATGTCACGAAAATTCCGAATTACGCCTTCTATCGCTGCAGCGGACTCACATCCGTTTATTACACAGGAGATGTTTCAGGTTGGTGCGGAATACTTTTTCAAGGGGGGGGGCAACCCTTTATCTTACGCCCACAATCTGTACATAAACAATACTCTCGTCACTAATTTGGTTATTCCCAACAGCGTGACAGTAATCAAACAGTATGCTTTTTACGGTGCAACCTGCCTCACATCCGTCACCATCGGCAACTCCGTCACCTACATCGGCTCCAGCGCCTTCTCTGGCTGCACCGGCCTTGAAAGTATAATTGTTGGATCAGGAAATACTGTATATGACAGCCGTAACAATTGCAATGCAATTATAGAAACTAGCACGAACACACTTATTTCGGGTTGTAAAAATACGATTATCCCCAACTCCGTCACCTACATCGGCCCCGGCGCCTTCTATGGCTGCAGCGGCCTCACTTCCGTCACCTTCCCCAACTCCGTCATCGCCATCGGCTACTATGCCTTCTCTGACTGCAGCGGCCTCACATCCCTCACCATCCCCAACTCCGTCACCTACATCGGCGAATGGGCCTTCAGTAACTGCAGCGGCCTCACAACTGTGAACTTCAATGCTACGAACTGCACCACAATGGGTATTTGGGATTATCCAGTATTCTATGGATGCACCGCTCTTGCTACGCTAAATATCGGTGACAATGTCACGAAAATTCCGGATTATGCCTTCTATGGCTGCAGCGGCCTCACAGGAACTCTCACCATCCCCAACTCCGTCACCTCCATCGGCTCCAGCGCCTTCTCTGGCTGCAGCGGCCTCACATCCCTCACCATCCCCAACTCCGTCACCTCCATCAGCAACTACGCATTCTATAACTGCAGCGGCTTTAATGAAATTCACTCATTAAATTCAGTACCTCCTACAGCATATAGTAATACATTCGGAGGTGTGCCAACAAACACACCTGTATATATACCCTGCGGCCGTTTGTCTTACTATACCGCCGCTGATGGTTGGTCAACCTTTACTAATTTCATCGAAAGCAGCGCTGCAACATTCTCGGCTGTATCAAATGACAACACAATGGGCTCCGTGCAGATTCTCACAATGCCGACTTGCACCAATCCGCAAGCTGTCGTCTATGCCGTCGCCAATAGCGGCTACCAGTTCGACCACTGGAGCGACAACTCTACATCCAACCCCTACTCGCTGACGGTGAACGAGGATATGGAACTGACGGCTTACTTCTCGCCCATAGGAAGCCAACCCACTACCTATTACACCATCACCGTATCGGCCAACGACGCTGAGATGGGCACCGTAACTGGTGGCGGTAGCTTCGCCGAAGGCACCACCACAACCATCACCGCGACAGCCAACAGCGGCTACCACTTCGTGCAATGGCAGGACGGCAACACCGAGGCTTCACGCTCGATAACCGTAACTGCTGATGCCGAATACACCGCTTACTTCGCTGCCAACGGCATCAACTATTACACCATAACCGTCACTTCAGATGACGCTGAGATGGGCACCGTAACTGGTGGCGGCAGCTTTGCCGAAGGCACCACCACAACCATCACGGCTACAGCCAACAGCGGCTACCACTTCGTGCAATGGCAAGATGGCAACACCGAGGCTTCGCGCTCCATCACCGTGACCGCTGACGCTGAATACACCGCTTACTTCGCAGCCAACGGCGCAAACGACTACACCATCACCGTGATAGCCCAAAATCCCTCGATGGGCAGCACGACGGGTAGCGGCACCTTCGCCTACGGCACCGCGACCACCATCACGGCAGAACCCTACGAGGGCTACTACTTCGTGCAGTGGAACGACGGCAACACCCAGCGCATCCGCACCATCACAGTTACGGGCAACGCCACCTATACCGCCTACTTCGACCGCTCGAACGGCATCGACGACATCACCTCCGACAACATCATGATTTACTCTCGCGGCAACGAGATAATAATTGAAGGTGCCGAAAACTCCGACGCCCTTATCTACGACGTCATGGGCCGCATCGTCCACAAAGGCCGCATCGAAGGCCCCATCCACGTAAACGCCATGGGCGTCTATATGGTGAAGATAGCCAACCATCCTTCCCACAAGGTAGTGGTGAAATAGCTGATTCGCTTTCATAACGGGGCGTGGTTCCCGATTTCACTCCCAGCAAGCGGCGGATATGAAAATCTGCCGCTTGCTTTTGCAGTGTGCCGTGGGCGCTGTTTTATAGTTGATGATACGGGCTTGGCGGAGCATCAGGCAAAAAAAGGGGCATCGGAGGGCTGCAAAAGAGGAGTCAGAAGTCGGTTTTTGTCGAGAAAAAATTGCCTTTTGTCGATTTTAACACTCTAATTAAACTATTAGATGTAATTTTGCATCTTCTTTTTGTTGAACAATTCAACACTTTTATTGTGTCAAAACGCTCATTATCATACAAATTATTCTGCCACTGGGTTGGCCTGCACCACCGCTTTTACTACCCCCAACACACATATAACGGCATGGAACGCATCCCGGCCGACGGCAACGCCATCGTTATGGTGGGCAACCATCAGAACTGCATGATGGACCCCCTCAACGTCGAATACGCCCTCACCGACCGCAAAGCCTACTGCCTTGTGCGCGGCGACATATTCCGTGTCAACAAACTGTTTACAAAGTTCCTCCACTGGCTCGGCCTACTGCCTGTCAACCGCCTGAATTTCGAGGGTTTGCAGGGTTCAGGCAACGCCAAGGAGGCCAACAAGAACACCTTCAGCGACGCCCGTAAGTGGCTCATCCAGGGCAACACCTTGATTCTCTTTCCCGAAGCGGGGCATCAGAACAAACGCTGGCTGGGTTACTTCTCGCTGGGTTATCTGAACCTGGCCTTCGAGGCCGCCCAGGAAGCCGACTTTAAGAAAGAGGTGTATGTTATGCCATTCGGCCACCACTATGGCAACTACTTCCACTCTCGCTATGGATTTGTGCTGAACTTTGGCGAGCCCATAGCCCTGTCGCCCTACTACGACCGCTACCGCGAGAAGCCCCGCACCACCATGCGCGAGGTGAACGCACTGGTCGAGAAGCAGATAAGCTCGCTGATGCTCGACATACGCGACCTCGACCACTACGCCGCCATCGATGCACTGCGGGGCAGCGAGTTCGGCAAACAGTATGCCGTGAAACAGGGCGCCAACCCCAAACACCTTTCGGAGAAACTGCAAGCCGACAAGAAACTGGCGGCGGCGCTGCCGAAAGAGGCTAACGAACTGGACGAGCTGGAGAAGGTGGAGCGCGAGACCTTCGAGCTGGGTATGCGCGACTGGGTGCTGGCAAAAAAGCCCGGCGTGCTAAACCTCGCCTGCAGGATTGCCCTGCTTGTGCTCGGCGCACCGCTGGCACTGGCCTGTCTGCCCGCATGGGTTTACCTGCTGCTGCCGCGTATCATGTTCGGTAAAAAGATTAACGGTGCGGTGGACGACATGTTCCGCAGCACCTGGCTTTTCGGCTTCGCCGTGCTGGTCATCTCGCCTCTCGTGTGGATACTGCCCGGCGTGATACTGCTATTCGTCAAATGGTGGATAGGCCTGGCCTATCTCGCAGCGGTGCCGCTGATGGTTTGGTATCTCGTTGCCTACACCAAGCTGTGGCGCAAAACATGCGGCGTGTATCGCTTTGTGGCTCTCGGCAAGAAAGGCTGCGACCTCGCCGAACGTCGCGAAAAGGCTTTGGGGATAATATACGACAGAACAGAGCGTTAACAAAATACATCGAACTTTCAAATATCTAACTCACCCTACATATTATGGAAAACAAAGAACGCAGAGTTGTTATCACAGGCATGGGCATCTGGTCGTGCCTCGGCACAACCCTTGAAGAAGTGAAAGACTCACTCTACCATGGATATTCCGGCATCATATTTGCACCCGAGCGCAAGGAGATGGGCTTTGAGTCGGGCTTGACCGCCTACGTCAAACAGCCCGAGCTGAAAGGGCTCGTTGACCGCGCCCACCGTGTGTTCATGCCCGAAGAGGCTCAATATGCCTACATGGCCACCGTCGATGCCATGAAGATGGCGGGACTGGACGAGGAATACATGGAGAAGCACGACGTAGGCCTGCTTTACGGCAACGACAGCAGCGCCGACGCAGTGGTCAAGAGCGTGGACACCATGCGCAACAAGAAGAGCACCCACCTGGTGGGCTCGGGAGCCATATTCCAGTCGATGAACTCGACGGTCACCATGAATCTGGGCTGCCTGTTCAAACTGCGCGGCATCAACATGACAGTCAGCGCTGCCTGCGCCAGCGGCTCGCACGCCATAGGCCTCGGAAGCCTGCTTATCAAATGGGGCTTGCAGGACTGCATAGTATGTGGTGGAGCACAGGAGGTGAACCCCTACTCTATCGGCAGCTTCGACGGCATCGGCGCCTTCTCGAAACGCGAGAACGAACCCGCCAAAGCCTCACGCCCATTCGACGCACAACGCGACGGCCTTGTGCCTGGCGGCGGTGCCGCAACGGTAATCATCGAGAGTTACGAATCGGCCATGCGCCGCGGTGCTCCCATCATTGCCGAGGTCATGGGTTACGGCTTCTCGTCGAACGGCGACCATATCTCATCGCCAAACGTTGACGGCCCGCGCAAATCGCTCCTTATGGCATTGGAGCAGAGCGGCGTGTCGAAAGACATGATTGGCTACATCAACGCCCACGCCACCTCGACACACGTAGGCGACACCAACGAGGCGAAAGCCATCTACTCGGTGTTTGGCAACAACATGCCGCCCGTCACCTCAACCAAGGGACAGACGGGTCACGAGATGTGGATGGCCGGCGCCAGCGAGGTGATATACTCCATACTTATGATGAAAAACAACTTCATAGCCGCCAACCTCAACTACGAATACGGCGACGAAGACACCGGCAAACTGAACATCCCCGCATACCGTCTGGACAACCACCCGTTCGACCTGTTCCTCTCGAACAGCTTCGGCTTCGGCGGCACCAATTCGACACTGGTGATAAAAGACTGGAAGGAATGATGGTCGGTGGTCAGTGATTAGTGGTCAGCAACCTTTTAAATAAACATATCAACATTAAACATATCAACAAATAGAAATACCATGGAAAAAGAAGAAATGATTAAGAAAATGGTGTCAATTCTGGCATCTGAATTTGAAGTAGAAGAAGAGTTAATCACCCCTGAAGCCAATATCAAAGAGACTATGCACCTCGACAGCCTCAGCCTGGTCGATATGGTAGGACTTGTTGAGGAAGAGTTCGGCGTGGAAATCAAGACTGCCGACCTGCCCAGCATCAAGACCTTCGCCGACCTCTACGAATACGTCTTCACCAACCAAAAATGACCATCGACGACGTCACAAGCCTCATTCCACAGCGGCCACCCATCCTTGTGGTGGACCGCTTTGAATGTGGCGATGAGGAGTCCTGTACCACCGAACTCGTCATCCGCGAAAACAATATGTTCCTCTCCGACGGACGTATGGCCGCCGAAGGCATCATTGAACATATAGCACAAACCGCAGCCGCCTACATAGGCTACCGCCGCAAACTGGCCGGCGAAGAGGTGAACCTCGGTTTTATCGGCGACATAAAGAAGTGCGCCATTGCCGAGACAATGCCAGCCGTAGGTCAAACCATAAAGACCACCATGAGGGTAGTATCTCAAGTTGGCGGAATCACCATGATTGCGGCGGAAAGCAAAGTGGACGACGTCACGGTACTTTCTTGCAGAATGAAACTGGCAAACTGAATATGATTCTCTCCGCAACATACGAAAAAATAATTCCCTTCCGCGACTTCGACTCTCTGGGAGTGTTGTGGCACGGGAACTACGTGGCCTATATGGAAGAGGCTCGCGAGGCTTTTCTGAGGAAATTCGAATTGCATCAAATTCAACTGGGCATAGGGGAATACATACTGCCGGTAACGCATGTGGACATCCGATACAAAGGGGCTTTCGTGTATGGCGATTCCGCCATCATAACCGTTGAATACCTCCCGTGCAAAAGGGCTCGGGTGGACCTGTCGTACAAGTTCTACCGTAAAAGCGACAACTTCCTGATGACCGAAGCCATAACCACACACCACTTCTTCAACCCCACCACAAAACAGGTGGCCGTGAACCGCCTCGATTTCTACAAAGAATGGCAGGAGAAATGGAAAGTATTTGAGAGGTAGTGGTCAGTGGCTAGGTATTTTCATATTCACAATTCTGCGATTAATTTAAAATCCCCAAAATCATCATCCTTTGCAATTAAAAGACTCTCTATATAAGATTGAATCTCAGAATGGCGGCGGCCAGTTCGACATACTGATGCTCGAAGGCCATCCTGTCTATGAAGGCCACTTTCCCGGTCAGCCCATAACACCAGGCGTGCTCACGCTGGCGATGGTGCGCGAATGTGCCGAGCTGCTGACTCAAAAGCCCCTCTCCTACTCCGCCATCAAGAGCTGTCGCTTCGTTGCAATGGTTAAACCTGGCGACCGACTGAAACTCGATATCGAGCTTTCATCAACAGATTGCGGGTATCAAATCAAAGCCAACATCACCGACCACGACGGCAACTCACGCCTGCAACTGGAGGGATGTCTTTAGGTTCTAGTTTCTGGTTTCAAACCAACCACTAACAATTCACATCTTCACAGGCAACCAAACTAAAATTACGACTTGTACGACACAATAATCATAGGAGGCGGCTATGCGGGGTTGTCCTGCGGAGTAATCCTGGCCAAGGCCGGACAGAAAGTGTGTGTGCTTGAGAAAGGCCGTGTGCTGGGTGGCGCTTTCCAATGCTTCCAACGCTCCGGGTTGAGGCTCGACACAGGTTTCCACTATGTGGGCGGCGTTTCGGAGGGTGAAATAATGCACCCCATGTTGGAGCTGTTAGGGCTTTCCGACCTGCCGTGGGTGCAGCTCGACGAAGATTTTATCGAGGTTCATATTGACGGCGAGACCTATCACCTCCGCTGTGGCTACGACCGTTTCGCCGAAAGCCTTACCAGACAGTTCCCCTCGGAGAAGGCTGGAATAGATGCATTGGTTGAAACGATGCGCGACATAGCCGAACATATATACCAGTCGGTAGAAAACACATCAGGCTATGAGAACAAGCTCATGCAGATACCCGCAAAGGCGTGGATTGACGAGCATTTCAGCGACCCGCTTCTAACGAAGCTCCTATGTGCCAACGCAGTCACCACCGACCTTACGCCCGACCTACCGCTATATTCATTCATCCAGTCGCTCAACTCGTTCGTACAGCACTCATACCGCATAGAAGGAGGCGGAAACACGATAACAGCGCGGCTACGGGATAACATAACAGCACTTGGAGGCGAGGTGCGAACCGGTTGCGAAGTGACCGCCTTTCACGACGACGGCGAAGGAAACATTGCCTCGGTTGAATGTAAAAACGGAGAAGTGCTTGCCGCACGGCAGTTCATCTCGACCATACACCCGGCCATCAGCGTGGCCCTCATGCCTGAATGTCCACAGATACGAGGCATCTACCGCCGACGGTTCTCACGTATGCCCAACTCACGAGGCATATTCACGGTACAGCTCGCCATCAAGCCTGACACCATTCCCTACCGCAACCACGTAATCAGCCTGCTCGGCAGCGACGACCCATGGAATACCGACTACGGCGCAGCATCGCCTGTAGAGAACCTGCTTATCAACTTCAACGTACCGCAAAAGAAGGACAGCCCGTTTGCCGACAATATAGACCTGCTAACACCTATGGAATACAGCGCGGTGGAGCAGTGGAGCGAGAGCCGAATCGGGCATCGTCCAGAGGAATACCGTGCGTTTAAAGAAGCCAAAGCGCAAGAGTGCATAGAAATGGCGGCGAAGGAGATTCCCGGCCTCAAAGAGAGTATAACAGCCGTCTATACCAGCACCCCCCTCACCTACCGCGACTACACGGGCACCGTAGGCGGTTCGGCATACGGCATAAGCAAGCAGTCGTCGGCAATAGCCGGTGGCATGCTCTCACCCATGACACCGTTCAAAAACATGTTCTTCGCCGGACAGAGCCTGATGCTGCACGGAATGTTAGGCGTCGGCATGACCTCCATCCTGGTGACAAACATAGTAAAGAAAATGGCGGACAGTCAATAACTTGAAGACATTATCACAACTCACGACATTCAATTGCAATATATGGAAAAATACGCTTTCATAACAGGAGCATCGCGAGGCATAGGCCGAGCAATAGCATTACGTATGGCCAACGACGGCTACAATGTGATAATAAACTACAGGTCTGGTGTACAGGCCGCCGAAGAAGTCAAAGCTTCGGTAGAGGCACTTGGCCGCAAAGCCGTACTTATGCCCTTTGACGTGTGTGATGCCGATGCAGCGAATGAGGCAATCACAAAGTGGCTTGGCGAAAACAAAGAGACTCCCATAGAAATTTTGGTCAACAACGCCGGAATACGGATGGACAACGTGATGGCAATGATGGACTCTGTCAGCTGGCACAAGGTTATCAACACCACACTTAACGGATTCTTCAACGTCACCCAGCCAATACTCAAAAAGATGCAGCGCCTGCGTTACGGACGAATAATAAACATGGCGTCGGTAAGCGGTATGATGGGCCTTCCCGGACAAACAAACTACTCTGCAGCAAAAGCCGCACTAATCGGAGCCACCAAGGCACTTGCCAAAGAAGTCGCGCCACGAGGCATAACCGTAAACGCCGTCGCCCCAGGATTCATTGAGACCGACATGACCGAAGGGCTCAACCAAGAAGAACTATCCAAAACCATCCCCGCAGGCCGATTCGGAACAGCCGACGAAGTTGCAAACCTTGTCTCGTTCCTTGCCAGCCCCGGGGCAGGCTACATCACAGGCCAAGCCATCACCATCAACGGCGGCCTCTACTAAGTGTGTATCGTCGCCTTTAGGCGTCATTCTGCTTGGGTTCGGGAAAAAGCGAACTTGTACATCGCTTGCCTTAATCGCAAAACAGTGAATTACCTCGAAATCTAAATTTCAGAATTCAAAATTCGCTAATGCCCATATTCCACCTACATAGAGCCAAGACGGTCCTACCCATACTTACATGGGTGGGGATATTTCTCATGCCGCTACTCATCACGATGCTGGAAGGGCAACCCAAACCATTTGAATGGTACGCCACAAACTTTTTCCAGACGCTGTCGATATGTATAATGTACTACCTGAACTACTTTGTCTTTGTCGATCGATACCTCATGCGCCAACGGGTAAAAAGATTTGCTTTCGCCAACGTCGTTTCCGCAGTAATACTGAGCATTATCGACTACACCTTGGTCGGCATCTGGTTTCTTGGCGATGACAGAATCACGAAACACGGGGTAATCGTGCAGAGCAGCATAACCTTTTTCATCGTACTCTATGTACTTTTTGCCTTGGCAGCGAGCCTAAGCGTTGCCATACGTATGACAGAGCACACATACAATTCAGACATAAAGCTGGCTAACGCCCGTAAGATGCAAGCTGAAACCGAGCTGGCAAACCTGAAAAACCAACTCAACCCACACTTTTTGTTCAACACGCTGAACAACATATACGCCCTCATAGATATAGACACCGAGCGTTCAAAAGACACCGTTCACGACCTCAGCCACCTCCTGCGCTACGTCATCTACGACACCTCGCCCATTACGGTACCCCTAAACGGCGAACTAGCCTTTATCAAGGAATACGTTCATATTGAGCAGATACGCCTTGCAGAGAGGTGCGACATCACACTAAGAATGCCCCCTGTCGATGACAAGCTGACCATAGCGCCGTTGCTTTTCCTGCCATTTATTGAAAACGCTTTCAAACACGGCATCAACTATTCGAAACCGTCCTTCATACACATCGACATAACCCTCAACGGAGACACCATCTGTTGCCACATCGACAACAGCGACCATTCAAAGTACCATGAAGGCGGAATAGGCATAATCAATACCACAAAACGGCTCAACCTGCTATACCCGGGACGCTACACTCTACAACAGGGCTCAGACGGCAAAGGAGGCTACCAAACCGACCTTTCAGTCAAACTGACTTGACAACGCTACCGAAACGGCTTGTTAGTGAAGCTGGCTTGACAACGATAAGCTGACTTGACAACCACAAAAGAAAAAAAACCAGAGAACGTTCTCTGGATTGCCTATCGTTTTTGAAAAACAGTTGTGATATCGATAAAAGTACCGTCCTGCTGTTTCTTCAACATACGCTGATTGGTGCGTTCCGACGAGAGTGGTCCGAGATGTGCATTGTAGGGGCCCAACTTGATGTAGTCGAAAGCCTGCTTATCGACATTGCCCGGCACATGCTGCCGACCGCTGTACCACGCAACCTTATAGTTAGGATAGATATGCTTGAGGTCGGTGGCCAAAGCCTCGACCTCCTCCGGTTCAGAGTCCCCTCCCATAAAACAAACACACGTAATACTGCTCTCGTAGCCCCCAATCAAGCCACAAAGAGTGCCAACATCCAGCACCTCACCGATGTCCTGCCACAGCCATGGACTGTGACATCCAGGGCAGTGGCAGGGGCACTTTGTAAGGTTTATTGCGAGAGTTGTCTCGTTGGGTATTTCCTGAAATACTATGTCAGCATTCAGATATTTAAGCATATCTCGCCTTGTTTCTCGCCAGCAGTCTGGTTCAACAGCTGCTCACGACGACGCGACTCATTTTCAAGCATATCTGCAGTCTGGTAGGTCTGCGACAGATTGCCCAAGGAACGCTCCACGCGATCCATCGGGTTGTGATAGTGACGACGGTGCGCCTCATCCTGACGAGCCTGCGAGAAATTGCTGATGCGCTTGAGGTAACCAATAATACGAGTCATATAGTCCACATTGGTGCTATGGCACTTCGGACACTCTTTCAGATGACGTTTATCGATATATCCGCACTCATTGCAGATGGTGTTGGGCACATTGAATGTGAAATAGTTGCACCCTTCCTTGGCAGCCACACGGAGCAGCTGGCGATACTGGTCTTGCGAGAGATGCTCGTCGAGGTTGAGATGCAAAGCGCTGCCACCTGTGAGGTGCTCGATATAGGGAGCGCCATGCAGTTTGAATTTATCTATAATGCTTAGGGAGTCGTCCTCGACGATGTAGAAATAGCTGTTGTAGCACTCACGCGGCACAAGATAGCCGTCCTCGCGATCCCATTTTGCATGCTTCACACCCACATTTTCAGCTGGAATCATCTCGCAGTTGAACATAAGGTCTTTTGAACGGTACTGCTTATTGAATTTCTCGATGATACCGAGAACCGACTGTACATAGTTGCGGTATTTCTCGTTGTCGTCAATCTTGATACCGAGGAATTCGGCACCTTCGACCAATCCGTTCACACCGATGGTGAGATACTGGCGGGCGATATTGATATACCCTGCATCGAAGAGCGGCAACATTCCATGCTGCTGCAAATCCTTAAGGTTCTCGTTGTAGGCAATCTGCACCTTGTGGCAGAGGTCAACGATGTCGGCTATATATTCAAGGTAGTTGCGTTTTTCACGGACAGCCTGCTGTATGCAGCGATTGAGGTTGATGGTCAAGACGCTCTTCGAACCCGTCGAAACACCGCCGGCACCAAGAGTATAGCTGAATCCGTTGTCGGTAATCTCGTTGCGGAGACGGCAGCAGCTAGAGAGAGAGTCTGCGTTGTCGCTCATATAGGTGAAGAAGGAATGACCTTCGGCATACATGTGAGCTGTGAAATCGCCCCATTCCTTGTCTTTGCAATCGCCGTTTTCGGTGAGCAGAGCCATCGTTTCAACGGGGAAAGTGAGGACAGAACGGAGACGCTCGTTGTTGAACCAGGTCATGAAACGCTTCTGCAACCACGAGAGGCCCTCCCAGTCGGGCTTAGTGTTGTCGGGGAACACGAAGTCGCCGAAGATGCTTTGGAAATAGTACTTGTCATAATAGGCGATGTTCCAGAACACGGCCTGATAGTTACGAGCACCAGTGGGCTGGTTGAGGGTATAAACAATCTGTTCGAAGCAGTCGGTGATAACCTTGTCGATGGTGCGCTGCTTGAGAGAGAGGTCAACCACCTCGTCGGCGCGTTTCCAGTAGTCCTTGCCGTAGTCCTTACCGATAAAATAGTTCAAGTACATAAGGAACTCGGGCGTAGCACAGGCACCGCTAAGCATGCTCGACACCATGAACACCATGTTGACGAAACCACCGCAGAAACTCTTGAGGTTGGTGGGAGCCTTTGAATTGCCACCTATCGAGGCCGTACCGTTGAGGAGCCAAGGATACATGGTAATGCTGGCGCAGTAGTTGGCGAGCGATGTCTCATCATTTTTATAGATGAAATGGTGGGTGAGCAGGTCGAGGTAGCGATCGGAGAGTTCCTTTCCGTAGAGTTTCTTGATGCGGTCGGTGAGCAGGCGACGGTTGAGACGAATAAATCCAGCCTTGGGGAGTTCGCCAATTAGAGTGGCGATGTTCTTGTGCTCCACATTGGCGTTGGCGTCATACTTGCTACCGGTGGCGGCGTTGGCGGCCTTGCAGTAGTCCACGAGGAAGTTGAGTTTTTCGAGAGTCTCGCGGTCTTCGGTATGTTTTTGACGATAGAGCATGAAGCTCTTAGCCACCTTATAGTAACCCTCTTTCATCAAAGCTTCTTCAACCTGGTTCTGGATATCCTCGACCGTAATGTCGTCGTGAATGTCGAGGTGAGTGAGAATCTTTCCTATCGAGGCGAGGTCGGCCGGCTCGTCAACCGACTGAAAAGCCTTGATTATGGCGTTCATGATTTTATCCAGAGAGAAACGGACCGGCTGTCCGTCGCGTTTGATGATTGAGAAAGGAACCTGCTCCATTGAATTAATTGTTTATCGGTTATAATTATCGTAAGTCAATTGACCACTGATTCACAAAATGTTCGAGGGTGGCTGGCGAAGGCCCGATGGGCTACTCCTAGCTTGTTTGAATTCTCATTCGGCCTTTCCTCGAAAGCCATTTCGTGAGTTGGTACGGCAGGTCTTCTGACTTGTTCATCCGACGTTCCAGCCTTCCCATGCAATCGCTCACAATCAGCCTCACACAAAACGCACAGTGACGAATATACAGAACGTCAGATTGTTAAAGAACTCACAGCAGCGGGACTGTCCGGGATTCGCACCCGATTCCCTTTTAATGCCTCGCCTATTCTTCACACATTCAGATACTCACATCATAGGCGTGGGCAACCATACCGTCTGCAAAGATACTTCGACAAAAGATATTCTTGCAAGTCCTCGACAAAAACTTCTTAACAATATATTAACATACCGTTCAAGCGCCCCGCACAACACAATTTCCAGGCCACAAGGTGGTCCGGATTTTTCAAAAAGACATGATAATTTAGAATATCACATTTTCAGCTTGTCGAAATTCACACCATAGACGCCCTGAACCTTGGACACCGAAATAAACGCATTTTGGTCGATGCGGTGGATTATCTGCATGACGTGAGCCTTGTCGCTACGGTGAGCCATGATAATGAGGACTTTCTGCTCGTGGTGGGTATAACAACCTTCAGCATCGAGAAGCGTTGCACCACGTCCAACCTCTTTCGTGACCGCGTCGCCGATGTCGGTGGTTTTGGATGAGAACACCATAATCTGATAGGACTGCTTGTTGCCGTCGATGACCATATCAAGGACATAGGTCATCGTGACCATCATCACATAGCCGAAAATGACGTTCTCTATTCTGCCCGACACAAAATAGGAGCAGCCGATAATGACAATGTCAAGATACATGATGACCTTGCCCGGAGAGATGTTGTAATATTTCGTGAGAATGAGGGCGATAATGTCGGTGCCGCCGCTGTTGCCACCCATGGCGAAGGCTGCACCGATGCCGATGCCACAGAGGGCACCTCCGATTATGGCACACATAAAGCCGCCGAAACTGGAGACATCGAAAAGCCCCTCAACATGGAGTACCTGCTGCCACAAGATGAAGCAGACGGAAGACATAACGATGCCGTAGATGGTGTTGGCGCCGAATTTGGAACCGAGCACCTTAAAGCCCAACAGCACCAGCAGCGCATTGATTATCAAATTCATCACACCTATCGGGAGTTTGATACCGACGGCATAGTGCAGGACGGAAGATATACCACTGACGCCGCCACCAACAATCTTGGACGGAAGCATAAAGGCGGCCCAAGCGAAAGTGTAGAGGGCGATGCCAAGAGTGATGACGACGTAAGAGAGAATGATATTGGACTTTTTCTTGAAAATCTGCATAGTTAAAGTTGAACTTTGAATTATTTATGAGATTAATAACCTGATTAATTAAAAACGGAAGTTAAGAGACTACTGACAGCTCCCACCTAACTCCCACCTCGCTCCCACCTAACTCCCAGTATTGGAAACTTTTTTTTACTTCGTTATTTTTTAGCCGTTTTCGTTTTTTAACAATTCAACTGAATCGGTAGATGACGGGCGTTATATCTGATTATTTAAGATTATGATTCACTTGTCACTAGACACTAACCGCTTCAAGGATTTCGGCAAGCTGGTCGGGGCAACTGGTTCCTTTGCCACCGCAGTCGATGCCTCGAAGAAGGGAAATAACCTCGTCGAACGTGCGACCTTCGGCAAGTCGGGCTACGCCCTGGGTGTTGCCGTGACAACCGCCAGTAAACTGTATGCGCTCAATGCGATGGTCGCGGCTCCAAACCTCAACAATCTGCGAACATACGCCTTCAGGCATAGCACATACATAGTCGAGTCCGTCAGGGGTGCGGTCTTGTCTGATTATCTGCATAGATTCAATCGTTAGGGTTAATACTGTAGTCTCTGGCTCCGAAGATGGAGCTGCCGAGGCGGATGATAGTGCTGCCTTCCTGAACTGCGACTTGCCAGTCGTGACTCATTCCCATAGATATTTCCTTAAAGGAGGGATTATCATGAAAATAGCGCGCTTGCAGGTCGTCGAAGATGGAATGGAGGTTGCGGAACTCACGCCTTACCTGATCCTGGTCGTCGGTGTTTGTGGCCATACCCATAACTCCTACAAGGCGCACATGGGAAAGTTCGCCATAATGGCTCAAAAGTTGTTCAGCCTCAGCAAGGTCGAGCCCGAATTTGGTCTCCTCCTGCGCGATATGAAACTGTAGAAGGCAATCGACAATGCGTTGGTGCTTGACGGCCTCCTTGTCAACAGCTTGGAGCAGGGGGAGTGAGTCAATACTATGGATGAGCGAGACGTAGGGTATGATATACTTGATTTTGTTGGTCTGCAGATGTCCTATGAAGTGCCATTGGATATCGGCTGGCAGGACCTGGTGTTTATCTCGCATCTCGAGGGCCTTGTTTTCGCCGAAATTTCGCTGTCCTGCATCGTAGGCTTGCTGAATCATGCTGGATGGCTTGGTTTTGGACACAGCGACAAGACGTACACCCTGAGGAATAAGCGTGCGTATGTTTTGGATATTTTGTGCGACGTCAGTCATGATATGTTGATATGTTGATATGTTTGAATGTTTAAAAGATGAATGACTGCTAATTTAACGATAGATGAAAGTTTCATGAACAGCTGGCCGGGGTTGGATTTTTCAGCCATTTAAGACAGTCGGCAACGAGGAAAATGCTTCCGGTAACGAGTATAAGGTCTTTGGATGAGGAATCGTCGGTAGCCGCAGTCAGAGCCTTGCCAACGTTAGGAAACGACTTGCCGGAAAGGCCGCATCGGAGTGCCGACTCGGCAAGTGTGGCGACAGGCAATCCTCTCTCGACGCTGGGTTGGGTGAAATAAAAGTCGGCCTGGTTCGGCAGGAGACGGAGGATGGACTCATAGTCTTTATCGTTGACACATCCGTAAACTATACGGAGACGCTCGTATTTCATAGTGGCGAGCTTGGAAATCATGGCCTGAATGCCGTCCGCATTATGTGCGGTTTCGCAAATGGTGAGAGGTTTCTTACGAACGACCTGCCATCGACCTTGTAGGCCGGTGTTTTTCACGACATTGCGGAGTCCATCGGCAATATTGTCATCGGATATGTTATATCCCAATATTCGCAGTATCTCGATGGACTGGAATACGGTGGCGATATTCTTTGGCTGATAGGCACCGGTGAGCGGACATTGAAGCTGACCGAGGAAAGGCTGACCGAGTTTCTGGACATTGAACGTGAGGGTATTGCCATTATCGGAAACAGGCAGAACCTCGTAACGGCGGTCGGCAAAATCGATGGGCGCACCGAGCTGCATAGCCTTGGCCTCAAAAACACCAGCGGTATCGGGATGTGTCTCGCCGACAACAACCGGCACATCCGGTTTGATTATACCAGCTTTCTCGGAGGCAATCTTGGTAAGGGTGTCGCCGAGGAACTGAGTGTGGTCGAGTCCAATATTGGTAATAACACTTAAGTCAGGGGTGATGACGTTGGTGCTGTCGAGTCTGCCGCCCATACCGACCTCAACCACAGCCACATCAACATTCTGCTTGGCGAAATAGTCGAAAGCAAGGCCGACGGTCATCTCGAAGAACGAAAGTCCTATGCCCTCGATGGCACAGCGATAGTTCTGTACGAAATCGACAACGTTTCCACGTATAATCATTTCGCCGTTTACACGTATGCGTTCACGGAAATCGAGGAGATGCGGGGAGGTATATAAGCCAACCTTGTATCCAGCCTCCTGAAGGACGGAAGCAAGCATGTGGCAGACCGACCCCTTGCCGTTTGTGCCAGCGACATGAATAGACTTGAACTTGGTTTCCGGGTTGCCGAGCAGGGACATGAGCTGCACGGTGTTTTTAATATCAACTTTATAGGCAGCAGCACCCACCCGATGATACATCGGCAGGGCCTTGGTCATGTATTCAACAGTCTGAGCGTAATTCATCTGGGGAGTTGAAAAAGAGATATGATGGATTCGGAGTCTCGTTTATTTCTTTTTGGTCAGAATGGTGTAGGTCAAACCGGCAATAAAAGTAATGCGTTGTGAGGGGTAGTTAGACCACAGGTAGTAGCGCTGGTAGCAGAGGTTGTCGGCCTTGATGAAAAATGACAAGGCACGGTTGTGGCGATATTCAAGCTCGGCGCCAAGACCGTAGCGGAGAGGGAGAGTCTCGACAGAGACGGTGCCATCGGAAGCTGTAATGGTCTGACTGCCTCTGACCTGACCTATAACCAAAGCCTCCAAGCCGAATAGCCACTTGTCGTGATAGTTGAACTTAGCGGTGAAGAAGGCATCAAAATCAGGGCGGTATGGCAGCGTCTTGTCGGTATAATAATAGTAGTTGCCACCCAGCGAGATGTTGAGCATCTCATCGTTAACGAATGAGAAGCTTCCGCCGGCTTTAACGCGCTTGTAGTCGAGGTAGAGCGGCTTGTAAACGTTCTTCAGTACATAGTTGGTGTCGAGCTGGAAGCACAGGTCATTCTTGAACATATTAAACTCACCGTAGAGTTTAAGTTCAAGTTTCTTACTAAAATTCACTCGCATACGAAGATAGAAGTCGTAGTGGGAAGTGCCGCGGAGTGTGGCATAAGGTCCCACGTATGGGTTTACCTGCCGAATGACATCCAGGCTGTTGGCTTCCATCGTTCCAACCGCACCAAGACTCAGGTTAAAGGCCTCTTTCAAAAAAGACTTGCTTATTTCGACATCGGGATATATATGGAACCTGACCGTGTCGGCCGAACTGAAGTTTTCAATATTCGACGTGAATCCTCCATGAATCTTGAAGGAGCCGAGGAGGAAGTCAACATACGGATTGATATAGAAAAGGTTGCGGAAGGAAGACTCAACTGTCGGCTGAGGGGCATTATTTTTATCATATCCCAATGGCATAGCCATGCTGCTCCCCGGCTTGGCTGTACAGGAATAGCCATCCCATAAAAGGTGCATATAGGCTATAGCCTTGTATTTTTTCTTACCCACATTGAAAGCATAGTGCACATCACCGTCGATGTTAAGGTTGAGCTCGTTCTGCTTATACAACGCCCAAAGGTTCGACACCTTCAGGTTTACCGAATAGCCCAAAGCGTCTGTGCTGAGATTCTTCACTCCGAAGTTCCACGCCAGACGGTTGTACATGGAACGATAGTCCTTCACCTTGAGCGAATCGCGATAGTTTACCGTATTGCTATGGACACCGAACAGGGCCGAATCGTTGAGGTGCAAGGTCGAATCGTTGAATCCGTAGTATAGGTTATAGTCGTTCTCAAACGAGAGGTCTGTGGCCAGCTGAACCTTGTCGCCCACTATAAACTTGCCGAACAAGGTGGCACCGGTCTGTGAGAAATGGTTCTTGCCATAGTATGTTTCCGGAAAGGTCACTCCTTTTTTACGCTTTCCCAACGTGCCCCAGGATGAATTATGAGTCACAAAAGCACCGTAGTTTATTTTCTTGCTGCGGGTGCTGTTATAGTATATCTCAGCCATAGGTGACCAGTAATTTCCAAAACCCAGCTTCACATAACTGTTGTACAATCTGGATGTTGGCTCGCCTATGATTTTTGCCGCCTTGATGCGTGTGGGCGAATAAATCGAGGTCAATCGACGAGTTGTCACGTCGTACGTAAACTTGTGACGCATGGCCGTTGAGGTGTCGCTTATCTGCGGCGCCACATTGATTTTGTCGAACTCCTTTATTTCGGGACGGTAGGTGCCGGTGACGGTTACACTCTCGTTGAACGTCTCGTCGGTGTTCTGTGCCCGCATAACAGGAACTGATAGCTGAAAACCAATAACTAAAAGTATAGCAATTTTTTTATTCATCCTCATATAATACTTGGAATATAAACTCTAAACTTAAAACTCCAGATTAATCTCCACCGGCGCCTCTTCCTCAGGCTGCGCCTTATTTTCGGAAGCCACGATTGCGTCGTACTTAGACTGCGCCACTTTAACCAAGTCCTCTCCATCGTAGTTGTCTATAATACTCTGCAAAGTCTGTTTAGCCTGCATATTGTTTTCTCTCGAATAGAAGATATCGGCCCAAAGGATAAATGTCTTGGCAAGCCAATAGTCGCTGTGAGGCTCGGCAACGATGCGCTCTATCGCAGTCTCCGCCTCGGTATAGTTTTTCTTGTTGTACAAGCGTTCCGCCTCATAATACGCAGCTTCGCCGCTGTATTCGCCGTTGGGCGACTTGAGCAACTTGCCATAGTTTAGGGACGCATTCGTCTCGTCGCCTTGAGACTTATAACTCCTAGCCATGGTTATATAGGCCTCATCGCGCAGCTCGTCGGTAACCGATGCATCGCTGGCTACAGCCGATGCGGCGGACACCACACCTTCATGGTTGCCGAGTTGTGCATAGCATCTCATCATGCCCACGGTGCCATTCATGCGCAGCGCCGGAGACTCCGCATTCTGCGAGAGGGCTGTATAATGTACCAACGCTTTGGTATAGTCAGTCAGCGAATATGCAATCTGGGCAGCGTTGGTCAGCGAGGTTTCTGTATATTGGTTGGCATTTGCCGAAAGGACATACTCATAATGAGGCAACGCCCTTTCGTTCTGCCCCGTGCGATAGAGGCAGTCGGCCAGATAATAATGAGCCGTTAGGGAATACAAACCGTTCGGGAACCTGTTCACATAGTTCTCAAAGCCTATGACGCTACTCTCGCAGTCGCCCTCAAAGTAGCGGTTCTGTGCCGCAACGAAAGTGGTGCTGTCCTGTTCTGCCGATGAAACCGACACCTTGGCGACTCGCTGAACATAGCTGAAATACTCATCCACCCTGTTCTCCTCGACATAGATGTTCTTTATTGTCGCCAAAGCATCCTTCGACTCTTCCGTTCCAGGATATTGCGTCAACAGTTTGTCGAACGCATCAAGGGCCTTGCTGTTTTGTCCAAGATTATAGTGCACCAAACCCATGTTCAGCAAGGCATTTTTCACCTGCGAATGCTTGGGATAGTCTTTGATGAACTTATTGTAGTACACCAACGCCATCTCGTTGTTGTTCAATACGGTGTATGTGTTGGCAATCTCCATCGTCGCCCTCGGGCAGTAGGCCGACCCTTTGTAGCGCTCAAAAATCGTGTTCAAAGTGGAGAGTTTGTCGGTGCGTTTTCCCATGGCTCCGTAGCATAATGCCTTCTGGTATGTGGCATAGTCGGCACCCGCCACATCTGCGTTTATAACCTTGTCGTAGTAGCCCATAGCCTCGCTGTAGTGGGTCTGGATATACGCACAGTCGCCCATACGGTTATAGGCATCGCCTTTCTGCATGTCTGCATTGTCGCCACTGGCTTTCGTTCTCTGCTTGTTGAAATCGGCAAAATATCCCAGCGCATCGTCGTAGCGCTTCTCTTTCATGCAAATATATCCGTAGGTGTACAAAGCCTGCGGATAGTATGTCGATTTCTTTGCCGAAGTCGAAAGCAAGAACCTGTCTATAGAGCGTTCGGCCTTTGCGACGTCGCCCAAACGATACTGCGACTCGCCATACAAATAGCAGGCATCCGTTGTGACCTCTTTCACGGCGTTTATCTTCATCGCTTTCTCAAAATAGGTCGAGGCCAAATCGACAGAACCGGCATTGAACAGCTCTATTCCGCGGTTGAGCACAATGCGTTGATAAGCTTCGTTCAATGCTGCGTTGCGGTCTGGAATTTTCTCGATAAGCGTCAGAGCGTCCTTGTAATTGCGCGTGCTCATATAAAGCGAAGCCAGAATCTCTTGTATCTCGGTCTTATGCTTGGTTTTGGGATATTGCGTCAGATAGTCTTGAAACGACCTTATCGACTCGTTGTACGGGTTGGCGTTCAACTCGCACGAAAGCTTGGCATAGTTAAAGAGTGCGTCTTCTTTTATCGACTTGTCAAACTTCATCTGAGAAGCTTGCAGAAACGACGAACGCGCTTTCTGCTTGTCACCCAGTTTCACATAACAATCGCCGAGGGCGTACAATGCATTCTGCGCCACACTATCGGTACACACGGTTTTCATCTCCAGGTATCGCGCCGCAGAATCATACTGGTGCAGCTGGTAGTAGCTATAACCCATCTGATAGTGGTTGTCCTGAGGTGTACAGATTACGCCCGACTCATTCTTGCGAGTCCTTTTGCTCGGAGTATACTGCTCCACCTTGTGGTAGTAGTCCAAAGCCCTGCGATAATCGCCTCGGTTGAAATACACCTCGGCCACCATCTGAGCGATTTCCTCTCTCTTGAAAGCATCCTCCTGCGCCAGCAACGACGGCGCCACATTCAACAAATCGTCCTCACGTCCAAGATAGTAGTATATGCGAGCGGTGTAACTCGGAACTATCGACCCGAACTTCTTATCATTCTTGAGTTTCTCGAAATTTTTCAGCGCCAGCTCATATTCTCCGTCCATATACTGGATGTGAGCATAGTAATAGAGCGACGAGGTGCCGTATTTCGACTTGGTGCCCTGTATGCGGGAGAATATCTCCTTAGCTCTGGCCCGGTCGCCTTTCATAAGATAGCAATAGGCTTTCTTGAACTCATACTCGCTCCGCTGCCCGTACTCAACCTCCTGAGCCGTCACCAGTTTGTAATAATCGAGTGCCTCTGCATACTCGCCTCGTGCATAAAAATAGTTGCCCAAATAATAGCGGGCCATGTTGCAACGGCTGCTCTGCGGATGCAGACGAAGGAACTCCTCCAGGCGCCAGCGGGCATCGTCGTTGCCCAGCTTCTCCGAGCAGACAGCGCCATAATAGGCCGCATCGGAATATCTGGGCTCGGCCTGGGCTATTCTATCATAGAGATACTGCGCCGAGGCATACTTTTCTTTTATAAACAAATCATGAGCCCGATCAACATCGGCCTTGGTTCCACCCGACACAACCTGCGCCAATGAAGCCGAGGAAATTGCCACATAAAAAAGCGCAAATGCAACAAACTTAAATATTTGCATAAAAAAACCTATTTACTTATAGACCATAAAAGTACTAAATATAAAAAGGTTGCGAATGGATTCCGCAACCCTTTTATCAACAGATTGTTGTTGAATTGGAATCTTTACCTTCCCCCGTTGAGGAAAAAGCCCTTTTTCTCAACCTCTTTCTTCTCCGCCCACGGTGGGTTTACCAGCAGTCCGGAACCGGGTGCAGGGGTGATGGCATATTGCAGTTTCCCGTCGGGATTTATCAGCAGAAATGTCGGAAAACTCACCACTCCGTAACGTTCCAGCATCTTGAAGTTGTTATTGAAGTGCAACCAAGTCCAGTTGTAACGAGCACCGCGCTTGTTGTTGCGCAAGAAGTGGTACATCTTCTGGAATTCGCGGTCGCAGCATATTGTCACAAACTCCACATTCTTACTCCTAGCGTAGATGCTGTCCTTGAAGTAGGCCAACGTTTCTATCTCTTTCAATGAGTGGGCCTCGCCTACCCTCACAAACGACAGATATATCCATTTTCCTTTGAACGAATCCAGGCTCACCATCTTCTTATCGACATCGGGCAGCGTGAACGTCGCAACCTCTCCACCCTTGCTGTTCTGCGAAAATGTGTTTAGCAAGCTTTTTATCAACTCCCTATGCTCGGGGAACTTGGTTCTCGAACGAAGGGTTTCGAGCGCAGAGACAACCTTGTCCTGCTTATAGTATTTCGTCTTGAAATAGCTCTCTTTCAACGCCTGAATCGCTGCCAACTCACGCACCTGTTCGTTACGTAACAGGGGGTCAAGACCGATGGAATCCATATATGTCTTGATGTCGCCGTTGTTCACCCAGCGGCTCAGTCGATGTATGCTGTTGTAGCGGTTACCTCCCGAAATGCTGTTACCAAACATCGTAAAAAAGAGCGACATATAGTTCTCGTCGTGATACAGTATCGGCTCTCCCGCAACATATTTGTTGAACATGTTCTTGCGCGAGTCGAAATGGAGCTTGAACTTGAGTTCCGCAAGCGAGAATTTCTTGTAGCGGTTGAAAAAAGCATTTTTGCCATCCGGCAGACGCTTTTCGACCAATGCGCAGAGGGTGTCGTAATACCTGCGCTGAGGATGGAACTTCAAGTCGAAATAGTAGCGGTTCGCGGAAATAAAGCTATCCACCAACGCATCGAAGTCGTTTATTTTGAAGTTGATTTCGTCCTTCGGAAGATTCTCAAACACGACTGGCAGAGCCTCTGGTGAAAGATGCACATTGCGACGCTCATCAATTGACCAGTCAAACTTCGGTATCAGCACCTCGTATGTACGCCCGGGCTCTACGTAGAACGATTGCGAGTAGTTTTCAACTTGCAGGAAGACGAGGGTCGTATATTTGGCATACATCTTCAGCTCGAATCCCGCACCGCCATTTATCACCGCACGGTCAAGCGCAACCTCGGACCTACCGAGCTGGTCGCTGTACTTGTACAGCTCAATCTCCTTACCGTCAGCATTGGCGGCCTTGCCTTTGATTGTTATATTGGGAGTCTGCGCAATGGATAAAACCGATGCAAGCAGGTAAAAAGCCAGTATTATTCGCTTCATAGGCCCGTTTTTATCATTCCTTAACTATTATTAACGCAATCCTCACCAATAAATTGCACTCCTCTAAAAAAAATCGGACACCTGCGTTTTTTCGGATGTCCTCAAGCATATCATTGTTTCACTTTGTCAATCACCCTGCAAGCACAAATGTAGCGCATTTTGTAGTACGGTTCGTTCGACGAACTCACTCTCACCCCCGTATTCGACGCATGTATAAACTTGAATTCGTCGGTAGCCACCTCCGTCACCAAACCAACATGCCCTATCGACTTGCCGTTCCTGCTCCCGGCATAGAATACTAGGTCGCCGGGTGCTATCTCATCTTTCTTCAACCGCACGCCTTCACGCGACTGCGACGGTGCCGACGGTGAAAGCGTCAAGCCGAACCTCGAATACACATAGCGCGTAAAACCTGCACAGTCAAATCCAGCGGGCGTCTTCCCTCCCCAGCGGTAGGGGGTTCCAATATATTTCATAGCCTCTCCTATCACCGTTGCGGCAAGGTTGGCCACCCGTGGCTGGTCATCGTCGACACTCAATAACGTCTCATAGTCGATATATTCTTCCGACAAGTCCGCCATCTGCGACTTCGCAAAAAACGGCACACTCACCAGCCCTATCATTATGGCAAATAATAATATTTCTTTTCGCATTTCAGTCGTATAAAAAAAGGCACACAATCTAGTGTGCCTACTCTGTTTCAGTGACTCCTGCAGGATTCAAACCTGCAACCTTCTGATCCGTAGTCAGATGCTCTATTCAGTTGAGCTAAGGAGCCAATCTCTCTTCCTTGAAAGCGGTTGCAAAAGTACTAACTTTCGCCGTACTGACCAAATTTTTTTACAATTTTTATCACAAACAACTAATTTTCAAGCCGTCAAGAGCCGCGTCTTTTACACGTCTCTCCGTATATTCACTTCACGTTGTACACCTTTTTGTACAAAATTTCGCGCATTTCTTCAAACTCGTCGTCATCCATTTCCAGTTTCGACAGAATCATCATCGGAACCTGCGTTTCGTCTCCGTGATATGAGGGCTGATAATACTCGTATGGGTTCTGGTAGAATCCCATGCTTGTGTAGAACTCTATACGATGGTCGGATGTATCATCGTGCGGCAACTCCACCTCTATCACCATCTGGCCACCATGCTGGGTCATAAAATTCAAAAACACCGCCTTGCCGAATCCGTTGTTGCGCAACTCTTCGTCGATAGCGAAATGCTCCACATAGACAAATTCTTCAAAAGTCCAGTAAGTCAGTATGCCTATCGGTTCATCGTCGTTGGTTGCCACCATAAAATGAAAATTCGACGGACGGTTCTTCAAGTCGTCAAAGTCCGGGCGTTCCACTTTCGGAAAGGCCGATTCAAATAAATCTTCCGCAAAATGCGGATGGTCAGAGTCTTCTAACGGGGTAAGTGTTATCATCTATCTTTTGTATTGTTTTCAATTCTATTTGTCAAAAAAGGAGAATGTGTTCAGATTGAACCTGAGGAATATCGCGTGTTGCGGCGCAAATCCGCTGTAGCCTTCCAGCTTGAGTCTCTCGTAATAGAAGTTGTATCCTAAGTCAATCGTTCCCACCGAGTTCTCTCCCGGAAGCACATAGCACACCGCCAAACCGGCAAACCCGCCGTAACCCACGCCGCCTTGGTTGATATATTCATAGGTGGCCGAATTTATCGCGGGGCCGTCTCCACTGATGCCGTATCTGTCCAAGATATCATGTGATGTCCCGGCTATCTCCATGGCATTGCTTTTAACCTTTAAGTTATTAAGGTTGAAGCCCAAATCCACTTCCAATGCAATGCTTTCAGACACATACATCCTCTTAGCCACTCCAAAATCAATATTTATACGATCTTCTTGCCCACCTATAGAACACCTAATATACTGGTTATCGCCCTGCAATATAACGTTATTACCAGTACTTAAGTTAAATGCGCCAACCGCAGTAAGTCTCGACCAGTCAAAGCGAAGAATTAGACCCCACGCAGATTCCCAATCATATCTGATGCCCAAACCTATCTGATAAGACAGCTTATAGTGCATCTGACCATATTCAACTATTTCGAGTTGTTTAGGAGTTCCGACAGCACTTGTCGAAATATAACCTCCATTTACTAAATCCTGCCAAATCTGATGACCAAACAACTCGCTTTTAACCATCCGTTCGAGGTAGGTCACCAAATGCGAGCCGTTAGTGTCAACCACGCGGCTCCCCGAATAAAATTCTGCTTGTTTTTTGTTGGCAATCAGCATTCCAACATTTATGGACGCCGACAAGCCTATAGGTCTGTTTGCCCCGTGGGGCCTGTGTACATCCCAGTCGTCGGCCATCACTCCTTCGGCCAACATAATCAATACAATAGCGAGAACTGTGCGTTTCATCCGTTCTGAATGGTATGATTAGATTTGCTCTCTGCGCGCCTTCATCATGGTTGACAGCAGATTGCGCGCACGCAGAAGCTGCACCTTCACCGTTCCCATCGGCATATTGAGTTGCTGGGCTATCTCCTCGTACGAGAGTTCATCAAAATAGCGCATCTCTATCAATCTGCGGTAGCGCGGCTTAATCTGTTGCACAACCTCGTGCAGCACCGCCTTGCGCTCCTTCGAAACCATACTTTCCTCTGGTGACGGCAAATCGGACGGAAGCGGATATTCATACACATCGCCATCCTTGTTGCTTGCAACATCGTTTATCGATACCGTCTGCATGCGTTTCTTTCTGATGAAATCGATGCAATGGTTCGATGCAATCGAAAACAGCCACGTGCTGAAAGCGTTGGTGGGGCTGTAAAGATGAAGCGAACTGAAAGCCTTGCTGAAAGTCTCAATCGTCAGGTCGTCTGCGTCTATGGGGCTGTTGGTCATCTTGAGCAGCATCGTGTATAGCGGCTCTCTGTACATGCCCATCAGGTCCGCATACGCCTTCTGGTCGTTGTTTTCACGTGCCTGGCATACAAGACGATAGTCTCGCCGGGCTTTTTCAGTTGTTAGATTGGTCGATGGTTCCATTTGTGTGCGTGCTTATTTCATAATTCCGCCTTGACGTCGCGAAGTCGTCGTGCGTTCGAAACCTTCTATTTGTTCTTGAACTTATACTTTAACGGAAACATTAATAGTATAGTATTTGCAACAAGAAAATAAATTTCATACACGGGGGACAACCAGCACAGACCTTTCTCTCCGAGCGGTTTCTCCATCTGTGCGAACAGCAGTATCTGCATCACGAATTTCAGCAATACCAAGCCTGCAAGTATCTCCCACGGGAAAAGCCCCATCGCAATCAATGCCGCCACCGCTCCGTAGAACACCAGCAACGCGATTCCGCCCATTGCCGAGGCCAGCTTCTGTCCGAATTTATGGTGTCTGTATGTTGACGTGCGGTGCTGGCGCATCTGCCTCCATGGCAGGAATTTCTTTGGCGCCTGGAATTTCACGAATGTCTCGGGGTGTAGGTTCACCTCCGTGTTGCGTGTCGTGGCGTTCTGGTTGACAAACATGTCGGCCGCGCCGTCTGGCTCGTTATAGTGGCTTATAAACGCACCCTTCGAGAAGAAAAAACCCTTTCTGTATGCCAAGTTACGGTCCGATGCCGTCACCGGGTTGTGGCGCAATGCCGACGACAGATAACTCGCACTATAAGTCAAATTGTCATACCTCTGCAAACTCCCGAGGAGGCCTTTCTCGGCGACAAGCATGCCGTAACCGAGAACAATGTTGGTGCGCGGATGCTCAAATCCCTGCACCGTGTTACGCAGCCACTGCAGTCCCGACGGCAGGCAGTCCACATCCGTAAGCACTATCAGGTCGTTCTTTGCCGACCGTATGCCTATCGACAGCGGATACTTGCGTCCAAAGAACATATTCACGTCCTCCTTGAAGTTTATCACCTTCAAGTTCTTGTAGTTATCCATACATAGCAGCAGCACGAAGCGGGTGTCGTCGTGCGATAGGTAATCGACCACCACAACCTCGTAGTCGGGATAATCCTGTTCAAGAAGATAGACAAGGTTTTCTTTAAGAAAAGCGCCCTCATTGTGTGCCACAAGCACCACCGACACAGGCGGAAGCTCAACCTCCTCAGGCAACTGCTTCTGTGCCGCTTTCTTGGCTTTAAGCGCCACATACAGATATTGCATCAAGTAATGAACGACAAGTGAAACAAAACCTACGAAAGCGAGCGCAACCAGTATTTGTGCAACAAGATCAGTCTGTATATGAGTGAAGTCCATTTATATGTTTTTTTATTAGGTGTGCAAAAGTAGAAATTTATTTCTTTAAAAAGCGTAACTTTGCAAAACGAAATATCAACCGTTTGTTAAAAACTGCTGCAAGTGTCAAGCAAATAAAACACTTATGCCAAATCCTAAATAAAGTTAAGGAACTCCCGGCAACACAAATCACATAACCTCTCAAACATTCAATCAACCCAACACATGTCTTTCACCCTCCAAGCCTCCGACTCTAAATCATCCGCCCGCGCAGGACTCCTGAGCACACCCCACGGCGATATTCCAACCCCCATATTCATGCCCGTCGGAACCGCCGGCACCGTCAAGGCCGTCCATCAGCGCGAACTCCGCAACGACATCGACGCCAAGATAATTCTCGGCAACACCTACCACCTCTACCTGCGTCCCGGATGCGACATCCTGAGGGCGGCAGGCGGTCTGCACAAGTTCAACGGATGGGAGCGTCCCCTGCTCACCGACAGCGGCGGCTTCCAGGTCTTTTCCTTGGCCGACAACCGCAAAATCAAAGAGGAGGGCTGCACCTTCCGCTCTCATGTTGACGGCTCTAAGCACCTCTTCACACCCGAGAATGTGATGGACATCCAGCGTGTCATCGGCGCCGACATCATCATGGCGTTCGACGAGTGCTGCCCCGGCGACGCCGACCACCGCTACGCCAAGCAGTCGATGGAGCTGACCCACCGCTGGCTCGACCGCTGCCTCTCCCGCTTCAACGAAACCGAACCCCTCTATGGCTACGACCAGATGCTGTTCCCCATCGTGCAGGGCTGCCAATACCGCGACCTGCGCATCCAGTCGGCCAACTACATAGCCGAGCGCACCACCACTGGCTGCGCCATCGGAGGTCTGGCCGTAGGCGAACCCACCGAGGTCATGTACCAGATGATTGAGGTCGTCAACGGCATCCTGCCCAAGGATAAACCGCGTTACCTCATGGGGGTCGGCACACCGCAAAACCTGCTCGAAAGCATCGCACGCGGAGTCGATATGTTCGACTGCGTCATGCCCACCCGCAACGGACGCAACGGGCTGCTTTTCACCATGCACGGCACCATAAACATCAAAAACCAGAAATGGCGCGACTGCTTCGAGCCCATCGACCCCGAAAGTCCCGCCGAAGCCGACCGCGTCTATACCCTCGCCTACCTCCACCACCTGATCCGCGCTGAAGAGATACTAGGCCTCCAGATATGCTCCATCCACAACCTCACCTTCTACCTGAGGCTCGTCACCGAAGCCCGAAAACACATAATCGAAGGCGACTACACCGAATGGGCCACCTCCCTCCTACCCCAACTAAGCAAACGACTATAACCCAAACCACAACCCCAACCAACCCATCTCAGGTCACAGGTCTCCGTTCACCTAAAATCTATTAAAGAAGAAAAACACTGCGGCGCGGTTTCTATCCACACCTTCCACGCTGCCAATCTTGCGGTAGCTGGCGTCGCGCACAGTACCGTCTTTCTCCACAACGCCCAGTTTCCGATAGGAATCATCACGCACCGTGCCGTCTTTCTCAATGACCCCCAACTTGCGGTAGCTGGCGTCTCTCACCGTACCATCCCTCTCAACGACACCCAGCTTGCGGTAGCTGGCGTCACGTATGGAGCCGTCGCTGTCAAAACTGCCAATCTTCCTGTATGAAGCGTCACGTACCGTGCCGTCGCTCTCAATCTTTCCCACCGAGCGGTAGCTGGCATCCCTCACCGACTGCGCACACCCGCCCACAGCCAGCGACAGCATGAAAACCAACACAATAAACAATCTTCCAATCATAGCAGTAAAGTTTTAACAACACCGCAAAGATACGACTTTTTTTAATAGTCAGCATGACCTATAGTTCCTATAAGCCTTAACACCCCCACCTTCCCTAATGTTTCGGATTATCCGAACCGCAAACCATGCGTAAAGGGTTGGGATTACAAATCCCCCCCCAAAAAAAGTGCCGGATTACAAATCCGGCACAACGGGAAGCCCTTTTTGCCCGTTGCAAGTTTTTGCCCGTTGCGGTGGGCAACGGAAAAATGGCTAATTCTGACTGGCACGCACTGCACGCACTGATAGCCCATAGTAGCGGTCGAAGCCGTCCACGTACGGGCCGTCAGTACCTAAGTAGCAGCCCCACGCGAGGACCGTGCAGTCCGTGTTGAGCGACGAAGACCAGTAGACGCCGTCCGAGCCTGCGTCGGCGAGGTGGTAACCAATCCGGCAGCCAGCGGCGGGCAGGAAGATCGAGTTGCCGTTAGCGGCGGTGAATTTCCGCCCCGCAACACCGTTCTGAGTAGTCCGCTCCGCAGTAGTGTTGTCCAGCAGCTCGTTCCACTCGTCCTTGGCCGGGATTCTCGCCCCGTTGCCAAGAACGGCGGTTGCAACGTCATCAGATGGCTGAAGTGTTGTCAGGTTGTCGGTGAAAGCATTATACCCACCGACTGGATCGCTGCAGTATTTGATCAGCGACGTCCTCGAACCGTTGCACCAGATGTAATTGCTCCAGTCGTAGGTGGTCTTGGTGAATCGCTCGCCCCAAGCGAAATAGTCGCCATACTGCTCCGGCGAGGTCGCGCCGATGTTCACGCTGTACCACAGCAGGCCGCTCGGCAAACCCAGGTTTACCCACTCCCCACTCGTCTCGCCGCACTGCACGGGATTGTCAGGATTATTGGGGTCATTGGGGTCGTTTGGATCATTCGGGTCATTAGGATTATTTGGGTCTTGTGCCACAACCGTCACATGGCACACATCGCTCTTGTCGCTGGCATACACCGTGATGTCGCACTCGCCCACGGCCACCGCTGTCACCAGACCGCTTGCATTAACTGTGGCCACAGCAGGGCGGTTGCTTGTCCAATCCAAATCCTGCGGAGCGTCGCTCGGCAGCACCGCCGCCGAAAGCTGATAGGTCGAACCAACCGTTAACTCAACCGAAGTCGGCCGTATTGAAACACTATCCACCTCAACCGACTCAGGACGGCAACCAAAAAATCCCAGCAGCGCCAACGAAAGCACCACCATCAAAGATAGTCTTTTTGTTTTCATTGTTGTGATAATTTGTTTGTTTAATAGGTGCAAAGATATGATTTTTTTCACATCAAAGTCACTGCAAAGTCGCTGAAAAGATTTTCAAAGCACTTTTGGATAGCAATGGCTCTGAACATGGGAGTGTTTTACCCCTCTATCATCGCAACAGCCGCCTTTATGGCATTCGGCAGACCTTCCACCTGCTTTCCGCCGGCTGTGGCATAGGCGGGCTGTCCACCGCCACCGCCTTGAATCTCCTTGCCCGCGGTGCGCACTATCTGGCCGGCGTTAAGGCCTGCATCGATGCGGTTCTGCCCAAGGCATACGAGTAGTGAGGGCTTGCCTCCGAAGTCGCTGCCGAGCACCAGCGCCATATCGGGGTGTTTCTCGCGCAACGGCATCACAAAGTCCTTCATCGGCGCGATGTCGTCGTGCAGCAAATCGGAATAGACATTGTTTTCTGTAAGTTTGGCGGCTATCGCAGCGACTGTGGATTGCACCTTCTCCTTGCGGAATGCCTCGACCTGCTGGCGCAGCTCGGCATTGTCGTCCTGCAGCTTTTGAACGGCGGCTATAATATCTTTAGGTGCTTTGAGCAGTTCTTTCAAAGCCTCGAGCGAATCCTGCATCTCGTCAAACATACGCTCGGCAGCCAATCCCGTAACCGCCTCGATGCGGCGCATGCCAGCCGCCACAGCTCCTTCGCTCACTATACGCAACATGCCGATGGTGCCGGTGTTCTGTACATGTGTGCCACCGCAGAACTCCACGCTCTCGCCGAATTTCACCACACGCACCTTGTCGCCATATTTCTCGCCAAAGAGAGCCATAGCGCCAAGTTTGCGGGCTTCGTCGATAGGCATAGCCCTGTGTTCCTCGAGTGGTATGGCGCGGCGAATGTCCTTGTTCACCAGTCGTTCCACCTCGCGCAGTTCCTCTTTGGTCATCTTGGCAAAATGGCTGAAGTCGAAACGCAGACGCTGGTCATCGACGCTCGAACCCTTCTGTTCGACATGCGTGCCCAGTACTGTACGTAAAGCCTTGTGCAGCAAGTGCGTGGCCGAGTGGTTGCATTGTATTGCCGCACGGCGTTCCTTGGTCACCGTAGCCACAAATCCGCCTTCCAGCACAGGAGGCAGCGAGGTGACTATATGCACCGTCAAGCCGTTCTCTTTCTTGGTGTCTATGATGTCTATACGACTGCCGGCCGCGTCGGTAAGCGTACCCTTGTCGCCACACTGTCCGCCACTCTCGCCATAGAACGGCGTCTGGTCGAAAACCAACTGGAAGAACTCCTTGTCCTTGGTTTTCACCTTGCGGTAACGGACGATGCTCACGTCGGCCGTGAGTGTGTCGTAGCCGACAAACTGCTGCTCGACGCCCGTCTTCAGCTCAACCCAGTCGTCGTTCTCGACGGCTGCGGCCGCACGGCTGCGCTGCTTCTGCTCGTCAAGGCCTTTGTTGAAACCCTCCATATCCACCGTCCAGCCTTTCTCCGAAGCCATAAGCTGCGTGAGGTCAACGGGGAAACCGTAGGTGTCGAAGAGCTCGAAAGCGAAAGCACCGTCGATTTCCAATTTTGAATTTTGAATTTTGGATTTTGAATTGATATATTCCTCGAAACGGGCGATACCGTTCGAGAGCGTCTTCAGGAACGACTGCTCCTCTTCCAATATGATGCGCTCTATGAGCGTCTGCTGCTTTTTCAGTTCGGGGTACTGGCCTCCCATCTGCTCCACAAGCGTAGGCACCAGCGTGTTGATGAACGGCTCCTTGAAGCCGAGGAAGGTGTAGCCGTAGCGCACCGCACGACGCAGGATACGGCGGATGACATAACCGGCCTTGGCATTTGACGGCAGCTGTCCGTCGGCAATCGAGAAAGCCACTGCACGCAGGTGGTCGGCACAGACACGCATAGCCACATCGGCCTCGTGGTCGGCACCGTAAGCCTTGCCAGCCTTCGCCGCCAGCTGCTGGATGAGCGGCTGGAACACGTCGGTGTCGTAGTTCGAGGTCTTATGCTGCATCACCATGCAGAGACGCTCGAAACCCATGCCGGTATCGATATGTTTGGCCTTCAGCGGCTCGAGCTTGCCCGACGCGAGGCGGTTGTACTGCATGAACACCAGGTTCCATATCTCGATGACAAGCGGATTGTCCTTGTTCACCAGCTCGCTGCCCGGGAGAGCCTTGCGCTCCTCGTCGGGACGCAGGTCTATGTGAATCTCGCTGCACGGGCCGCAGGGACCTTGGTCGCCCATCTCCCAGAAATTATCTTTCTTTGAGCCTTTGAGTATGCGTTCTTCCGCAATATGCTCTTTCCAATAGCCGTATGCCTCGGCGTCCATCTCAAGGGCGTCTTTCTCGTCGCCACCAAAGACGGTCACATAAAGACGGTTCTTGTCAATACCCATAACTTCAGTCAAGAACTCCCAGCCATAGGCGATGGCCTCTTTCTTGAAGTAGTCGCCAAACGACCAGTTGCCCAACATCTCGAACATGGTGTGGTGGTAGGTGTCGCGCCCGACCTCCTCGAGGTCGTTGTGTTTGCCGCTGACACGCAGACATTTCTGTGCATCGCACACCCTAGGCCACTGCGACGGCGCGTTGCCGAGGAAGATGTCCTTGAACTGGTTCATGCCCGCGTTGGTGAACATCAGCGTGGGGTCGTTCTTTATCACCATCGGAGCCGAAGGCACGATATGATGCTGTTTGCTCTCGAAGAACTTCAGAAACTGATTACGGATTTCGTTTGAAGTCATTTTATTATTGCTTGATTGTTTGAATGCTTTATTGTTTGAGTGCTTGCGCTGACCACTGACCACTGGCTCCTAACCACTGACCACTAATCACTCGTCCCTCTCCACCAGCAGTATCGCACTCTGGGGAACGATATAGTATTTCTCGCCGTTGTACTTTATCTCAATGGCGTTTTTCTGCAAATAGATGGCCAGGTCGCCGGGTTTAACCTGCAGCGGCAGGTATTTGGCTTCGTTGTGGCGTCCCGTCCAAGCCTCGGCATCGTCGTCCAAAGAGGGCAGCGGGTAACCGGGACCGCATTTCAGTATGTAGCCCGACTTCACGTCCTCTTTGTCTTGATAACCAACAGGCAAATAGAGGCCACCTCTACTGCGCTCAGCGCCAAGACTCGGCTTGACAAGCACACGGTCGCCGATGACAATTATATTATCTAGTTTGTCTGTACTCATTGGTGTTTGGAAATAAAAACGCGTGCAAAATTACAACATTTTTCAAAAATCAGCCCATTAAATAATAAGGAAAGGGTTTGATGGATAAGACTTGACGGGCTTACGAGTCTTTTGGAAAGCAGTCAAATTTGAGCATCTCTTCGTATCATCACATAACTCTCACAGCATGAACTTAAACTTTCTCTCCTCCACTTTTCACAATAAATCGAAACAAGCGGCGTTAAGTATAGGAATGAAAAGAAAAATCATATTGTTGTTTGCCGTGCTCGGGCTTTTGTCCACCAGCGTTGTGGCGCAAAATGCCGAAATGGCGGAGACGGCTGTGATGACGGCGCGCTTCAATGCGAGTTACGACAGCTTGATGCACTCGTTCTATCTGAAAAATCACTCAGTACGTAGCGGAAACCACGACGCAACGGTGTCTATAGCCGACTTCGACCAGATACCCGACTCGGTGATAGAAGGACGCCTGAAACGCCTGCACACGGTGATAAACATGTCGTACAACGAGGCCGTGAGGGCTTACATACGCACCTATCTTAAGATAATGTCTAACCGTCTAGACGTGATGACAAGCTTGTGCGAGATGTACCACCCGATGTTCGAAGAGACGCTGGCGGCCTACGGTGTGCCGGAGGAGCTGAAATATCTGGCGATAGTGGAGTCGGCGATGAACCCACAGGCGACGTCGCGCGTGGGTGCGGCGGGATTGTGGCAGTTTATGTACCACACGGGCAAGGTGTACGACCTGGAGGTGAACTCGTTGGTTGACCAACGGCGCGACCCCTACGCCTCGACGGTGGCGGCTGCCCGCTATCTGAAAGACCTGCACCGAATTTTCGGCGACTGGATTCTGGCTATCGCGGCTTACAACTGCGGACCTGGAAACATAAACAAAGCCATCGCGCGCTCGGGCGGCAAGACCGACTACTGGGCGATATACCCCAACCTGCCTCGCGAGACACGCGGATATATCCCCGCCTTCATCGCCGCCACCTACGTGATGAACTACTACCCCGAACACGGCATTAAGCCCCACAAGATAGAACAGCCCACTCGGAGCGATACCGTGATGCTGAGAAAAGACGTCATGTACTGCTTTGTGGAGCAGTTTGCCGGAGTGAGCGCCGAGGAGCTGCGCACACTCAACCCGCAATACAAGACCGACTTCGTACCAGCATCGACGGGCAGCTACCATCTGGCACTCCCTGCCGACAAAATCCACTCATTCATCGACAACGAAGATTCAATATACGCCAACACACAGGATTCGCTGCAACGCAAGCCCGTGGCGGTCATCGAGAAAGAGGTCAAACCGAGCGGTGGCAAGGGCGGTGGCTCGACTGTATATCACAAAGTCAAACAGGGCGAGACTCTGTCGAGGATAGCGGCGAAGTACGGCACCTCGGTAGCGCAGCTGAAAAAACGCAACGGATTGAAAGGCGACAAGATTCGTGTGGGTCAGCGAATAAGGGTGAGATAGCAGTTAGTGTTTTGTTTATTATGAAAGAGGTATTGCTTAAAATATGGAAAGTGGTGAGCAACAAGTATGTTGCCACTTTGGTGGTGTTCGCCATCGTGTTTCTGTTTCTTGACGAGAACAACCTGCTGGTCACCCTGAAGCAGGAAAAAGAGGTGAAGAGACTGCACGCCATTGAGGCAAGCTACCGCGACGCCATTATAAACGACAGCATACAAGCCTTGTCTCTGAAGAACAAAAAAGAAAACCTGCCCGCCATCGAGAAATACGGCCGCGAGACCTACTACCTGAAAGCCAAAGACGAAGACGTGTTTGTGGTAAGCGAGTAGGTGCGTGCCCACACAGGGCAGTTGTAAGTTTTAAGCTATAAGTTTTAAGCTGTAAGTTTTAATCGCCTTGTACGTGCCCGCACAAGGCGATTAAGTGGTCGGTAATCACTGGTCACCAAGTAATGATATTAACGCCTGAGCCTCGGAGAAGTCGGGGTTCAAATCAAGAGCACGACGGAGTGAGACTTTCGCTTTGTCGGGTTGGCTGTTCTGATATTGGCATTTGCCCAAAAGATAGAACGACTGCGCATCATCTGGAGTAAGGCGAACCGCTTTAGAAAGGCAGTCGATGGCACCCTTGAGGTTGGCAAGAGCCATATAGCTATCGGCCATCGACTTGAGCGCCTCGGGATAGAGAGGGAACTTACGCAGCGCCTGACCATAGTACTCGACTGCCTGCGAATGTTGGCCGCGAACACGAGCGATCTCGCCCAAAAGAAAATAGGCTCGCTGGAATGATGGGTCGTTGGCCAAGACCGACTGGAAGCAGCGCTCCGCCTGAACGGTATCGGTAAGACGCATATAGCTCTCGCCAAGACGGCACCACGCCTGAACGTAGGACGGGCCGCCGAACTCAGTGGCACGACGCAGATATTCTTCAGCACTCTTATAGCTCCCCTGATCGAAGAAGATTGAACCAAGAACGAAATAGACATCCTTGCACTTGCGGTCCATTTCGATGACCGACTGACAGAGGTCGATGGCGGCACGGGTGCTGTCGAGCCTATATAGTGCAGCCGCCAGACGCCAACCCGCCTCAACGTTGAGCGAGTCAATCGCCATCGCCTGGCGATAACAAACCACCGAACTATCGTAACAATTACCACTGTCATACCCCATTCCCCGTGCAACCCAATCGTCGGCAGTGGTTTGCGACTGAAGCAAAAGCGGGAACAGTATAGCAGCAAGAAGAAAGTATTGTTTCATAAAAGGGAATATCTTATAATATGAACATATATTAATTAAACACAGTATTGAGAAAATTATTTTGAAGCGGTGTTATTTTGTGCGAAATCCGGACATAGATAAAAGTGGAAACCCAACGTCACAAACAGGAGACAGGTTCTAAGTTTCAAGTACAGAACGACTCGCGAAAAACACCTAAATTACAAACAAACGTAACTCACTCGATGTTGAAAAATGTTGCAACGAATTTTCTAATAAAAAAGGCGAGATATCAACAGCGAGTTACAAGCACCGCAATGGAAAATGGTGATTTTTGGAGCAGTAGGAGGACAGAGGAAAAAAGTCATGCTGAAAGTCAAAAGATTATAGAAAATAACTATTTTTCAGATAGATAAAAAGGACAACCCCTACAAAATAATTCAAATCAAAAGGTTAGCGGATGATTAAAAAATGAAGCAAAAAACATGATTTTTTTGATAAAAAATTTGGTGGTTTTCAGAATAAGTTGTATCATTGTCGCCCATGAGTCATTTTCTTCAATAAAAAACTATAAAACAAGCAGATTGGGAGTAGGCAGCTGAAGGAAAATCAAATTTTAACATTTGGACATTTTTTGCTTTATAAAAAAAAGATTAAAAATGCAAAAAAATATTTCACCAAGCATCCAAATGATTTGTCGCACCTTTGCAAAGCGATGAAGAAATAAGGGATGGCTGGCGCTAAAAACGGAAAAAGGTAGAAGTCAATGGGATGGATGAGTGGCGCAGCTGTTATAGCGACGGATACACTTGTGCAATAAATTAAAACTGAATACATAAACCAAGTAAACACAAAAAAAGGAGTTCAGAGTGACAAAGATGGAGAAAAGTTACAAAACAGTATGGGCAAACTGCCTTGAAGTGATAAAAGACAACCTGGGAGAAGATTGTGAAAAACTGTATAAAACATGGTTTGCGCCGATAAAGCCGGTACAGCTCGAGAACGGAGCTCTCACAATAGAGGTGCCCAGTGCATTCTACTACGAATATTTGGAGGAACACTACATAGATCTGCTGAGAAAGGCAATTAAACTGGAACTTGGCCCCAAAGGAACGTTAAAATACAGTATAGTCATGGACCAAATCTCTCCGATTACGACGACTGCACCTTCGACTGGCAAACAAGCCGTGAACAACAGACCGAAAGAGATACCGGTGAACCTCAACGACGGAAGCCACAAGGATATGCCGAACCCGCTGGTATTCCCAGGTCTTGCGAAAGTGAAGATCCCATCGCAGTTGAACGAGAACTACACCCTTGAAAACTTTGTGGAGGGCGACTGCAACCGCCTGGCCCGCTCGGCAGGATACGCTGTGGCTAAAAACCCCGGCACCACCTCGTTCAATCCGCTTCTGATATACGGCGGTGTGGGATTAGGCAAAACACACTTGGCCAACGCCATCGGAATCAAAGCCAAAGAAAACCACCCCGACAAAGTGGTGCTGTACGTAACGTCCGAGACATTCCTGCAACAGTTCATGACTGCCGGAAGAGACGGCAGAACCAACGACTTCATCCACTATTACCAGATGGTGGACCTGCTAATTGTCGACGACATTCAGTTTTGGGCAAACAAGGCTCCGAAGACGCAGGAGGCATTCTTCCACATCTTCAACCACCTGCACCAAAACAACAAGCAGATAATCATCACCAGCGACAAGGCTCCGTCAGAGCTTGCCGGCCTCGAGCCGCGCCTGCTCTCACGACTGAAATGGGGATTGTCGGCCGACTTGCAGGCTCCTGACGTGGAAACAAGGATGGCGATACTGAAGAAGAAACTTGAGAACGAGGGCATCGAGATGCCGCACGAGGTAATCGAGTATATCGCATACAATATCAATACAAATGTGAGAGAGCTTGAAGGTGCGCTGATTTCGCTTATCGCACAGTCGTCTCTGAACAAGAAACAGATTACGATAGATCTGGCCAAGCAGATGATTGACAAGTTTGTAAAGAGCACCTCGAGAGAAATCACCATCGACTACATACAGAAAGTTGTCTGCGACTATTTCAACCTGCCTGTTGACAGCATCCAGTCACACACAAGAAAACGCGAGATTGTGCAAGCCAGACAGCTTACGATGTACTTTGCAAAGAAACTCACAAAATCGTCTCTGGCTATCATCGGCCTGCAATGCGGCAATAAAGACCACGCAACAGTGCTGCACGCCTGCAAGACCGTGGCCAACCTGGCCGAGACAGACAAGCAATTCCAATGCTGGGTTGACGAGTTGGACAAGAAACTGAAAGACTAGCGAAGAACTCAATCGAAATGACATTATTTGTTTTTTAAAAGAATGAATTCAAGGCAATCAGACACTTTCACGGTGTCTGATTGTCATTTATAGGAACGACAAACATGGGAAAGGTAGGATTCAAGCCTGGGACTCTTATATACCCACTACCAGCAGTGATGGTATCGTGCGGCGACGTGGAAGGCGTGAAAAACATACTTACGGTGGCATGGACCGGGACAATCTGTTCCGACCCACCGATGTGCTACATCTCGGTAAGGAAAGAGCGATACTCGCACCACCTGATTGCAGAAAGCGGTGAATTTGTGATAAACCTGACAACCGAACAGCTGGCATACGCAACCGACTGGTGCGGGGTAAAGAGCGGACGCGACTTCGACAAATTCAAAGAGATGAAACTGACAGCGGAAAAAGGCCAAATCGTAAAAGCTCCGCTGATAGGAGAAAGTCCCCTAAACATAGAATGTCGTGTGACCGAGATAAAAGAACTCGGAAGCCACGACATGTTTATAGCCGAAGTAGTAGCTATCGACGCCGAGGATAGCCTCATAGACAAAGGCACCGGGGCATTCCAGCTCAACCACGCACAGCCCCTCGCCTACTCTCACGGTCGCTACTATGGTCTCGGCGAACGACTGGGAGGATTTGGTTTCTCAGTAAAAAAGAAAACATCACGGAACAAATAGACAATAAATATCTATTTCCCGCCAAACAAAAAAAACAAAACAGCATGAAAATAGCATGTGTAGAGCCGCTGGGCATCAGCAAGGAACGATTCGAACAACTGAAAAATCACTATCAAGCCGCTGGGCATGAGTTTGAATACTACATGGACCGCCAGGAAAGTGCAGACGAAATGACACGACGGATGAAAGACGCCGAAGTTGTGGTGGTGTCGAACATAAAACTGCCGCACGAGGTGTTGGAGAAATGCACGAACCTAAAATACCTATCTGTGGCATTCACAGGACTTGACCACATAGACCTTGACTACTGTAAAGGGCACGGCATTGAAGTACAGAATGCAGCAGGGTACTCGACAACGGCGGTGTGCGAGCTTGCGGTAGGGATGATGATTGACCTGCTCAGACAGGTTACCCGCATGGACGGGATAATACGCGAAGGCAAAGGACGGGGACTTTTCCTAGGGCGCGAACTGAAAGGCAAGACCGTAGGCATCGTAGGCACGGGAGCTATCGGAACCGCAACAATAAAGTTACTGTTGGCATTCGGCTGCAAGGTCCTTGCTTACAACCGCAGCCAACATGAAGAAGTAAAAAAACTTGGAGTTGAATATACGACCCTTGAAAATTTGCTGAAAGAAAGTGACATCGTGAGCCTCCACGTGCCCATGACTCCGGAAACAAAAGGACTTATTGGCAAGCGGGAACTGCAGATGATGAAGCCGACGGCACTGCTGGTGAATACGGCGCGCGGCATGGTGTGCGACATTGAAGCCGTGGCCGAGGCCTTAAAAAAAGGCACGATAGCCGGAGCGGCCTTCGACGTGTTTGAACAGGAGCCGCCACTGCCTGCAAGCCACTGTCTATTCGATACACCGAACTGCCTGCTTACGCCACACATTGCATTTGCCACCGAGGAAAGCTTCGCCGAACGAGCCGATATAGTGTTCGGACATGTTGACGAATGGCTTGCTGCAAAGTGATCATAACACAAAATCATACTTGAATAAAATAAATCATAATAAACTGCGTTAATCTTTGCATAAAATCATAAAAAGACACAGAATGAAAACGAAAGTCTTAGTATCGGCAATTCTGATTGGCGCACTGTTTTCCTCCGCTGCCGCACAGACATCACAACGCGAATGCGAGCAGGACGGACTGCGTGGCAACGTGAAGAAAGTGTCGTCAACGATGTATGAGGCTCTTGTTGACCGCGACGGCGACATGCAATACGGTTCGCAGTTGGAACGCACCGAGACCCTTTACAACGAGAAAGGGCAACGCCGCAGCATGACCTTCCTGTCTGCCGACGAGGACGACATGCTTTTCCGCTCTCGCTACAAACACGACGGATTCGGACTTATAACGCTGGAACACATTGTGGATAACCACGAGCAGATAATAGGCCGCACTTACTATATCTACGACAAAAACCTGATGTTGAGCGAGAGTTACGTGGAAGACGCCGAGCGCCAGATAGAACACCGCGTACTATACAAATACGACGAATCGGGACGCTTGAAACAGCGCAGCTACAACGACGCCAAAAACAACGTTTACCGCAGAGAGGTTTACGGCTATGACTTTGACGGTGCGATTCACCACACCTCAGTGTTCGACCGCTCTAACAGCAAGATACTCGACTACCACTATGAGTATGACTCGCACATGCAACCCATCAACGTGACGACCTACGACTATACCGATGACGACGCCGAAGTAAGCACTACGCTATACCAATACAAATACGACGACCACGGCAACTGGGTGCAGAAAACTCAATACACACTGGAAAAAGACAATGCAGTGCCGACATTCATAACAAACCGCAAGATAGAGTATTTCAACTAAAGACAGACTTTATCATCAAGACAACAGCCTCCCAAACACAAGTTTAGGAGGCTGTTCTTTGTAAGCACTATCCCAGAATATCATTCGTGGTAATATACTCGTTTTACGCGCTGGGATATCGAGGTGAAAAGTTCGTATGGTATAGTGTCACCCACTTCGGCGAGACGATGGATTGACGCTGTGTCGCCAAAGATTATCACATCGTCGCCCTCACGACAATCGATGTCGGTGACGTCGGCAAAACACATATCCATACATACACTGCCTACAATCTTGGCTTGACGCCCATTAATCAGGACCTCGCTGTTGCCATATCCCAACCTGCGTGCAAAACCGTCGGCGTAGCCAATCGGAATAATAGCAATACGCGATGCACGCTGAGCTATCCAACGACGGTTGTAACCTACAGAGTCGCCTTCGGGTATATCTTTCACCTGCGATATCTTGGTCTTCAATCTGCTGACAGATTTCAGATGAGATTGAATCTCGGGATCGGGCGAGATGCCGTAAAGGCCGATGCCAAGCCGCACCATATCCATCTGAGCCTCCGGGAACCTAGCGATACCCGAAGAATTGAGGATATGGCAAAGTACGTCGGAATAGGGCAACTTCGTTTTTAGTCGTTTGCTCCAGCTCTTGAACTTAGAAATCTGGGAATTGGTGAAACCGTCCATCTGCGGGTCCTCGCTACACGCCAAATGCGAGAATATCGACCTTACCCGCAACACGCTGTCCGAGGCATTGAAACGCTCCACAAGACCGTTTATATCGTGCTCCGAGAAGCCGAGTCGATGCATACCTGTATCAAACTCGACATGAACGGGATAGTCGTGACTTCCGAACGCCCGAACGGTACTGGAGAACGCTTCAAGTATTCTGAAACTGTATATATCGGGTTCCAACTGATAACGAATCATGTCGGCGAAGCTCTCCTCCTCAGGATTCATCACCATTATGGGCAAGGTTATACCGTTGCGTCGCAGTTCGACTCCCTCGTCGCTGTAAGCAACGGTGAGGTAATCGACATGATTGAACTGCAGAGTGTTGGCCACCTCTACTTTACCCATGCCATACGAAGCTGCCTTGACCATCGCCATGAGTTTGGTGGCTGGTTTGATACGCCCTCGAAAATAATTGAGATTGGACACCAAAGCTCCAAGATTTACCTCCATGATGGTTTCGTGGGACTTGCGCTGCAACACCTTGGCTATGTTCTCGAAGCGGAACTTACGGGCGCCCTTGAGCAAGATGGTTTCGTTTGAGAACGAGGAAATGGGGTAGTCAAGCAAGAAAGAGTCGGTGGTTGGATAGAAAGCCGTTGTGACTCCCGTGAACAGCTCTTTGTTGCGAGCCAAGGCATCTCCTATGCCGATAAACTTGGTAATGCCGCGCTGCCGTATGAGTTGTGCGACCTGAGAGTATAACTCCTGCTCGACCATACCCGACTGGACAAAGTCACTCAACACCAAGGTCTTGTTATAATACTGCTGTACATGTTGGAGGAAATCGAGCGCAATGGACAGGGAGTTCATGTCAAGGCTGTAACCGTCGTTGATGAGCAGACAGTTGTTAATACCCTCGTTCAACTCCAGACGCATCTCTACAGAGACAAGTTTGGCACAACGCTCGCTGATTTCTTCAACCGAATAACCCATATATAGCATAAACGTGATGCAGTGCATCGCATTTTCGACAGAAGCATAGTCGATGAATGGGATAACAATGTCGTGGGAGGCGGCGGCCACCTTAACTGTCAGCGTCGTGCTGTGCAAGCCGTATTTGACATCTAACAGCTGCACGTTGTCGTCAGAGGAATGGCCCCACGTGTAGCAGTTCACTTCCTTCAAGCTCTCCTGCTCCGACACCACGTACCGAATGTCCTTGTGGTCGCTGCAATAAATCAGCGTGTCGCAATGGGTGAAAAGCTGCAATTTCTCAGCGACTTTCTGCGGACGCGTCAAGAAATTCTCGTCATGAGCCTGGCCTATGTTGGTGAAAATACCTATTGTGGGCTTTATCACGTTGCGCAGGTTAGCCATTTCGCCTGACTCAGAGATACCGGCCTCGAAGATGGCCAAACTGTCTGACGATTTCATCTGCCATACCGATAGCGGCACACCTATCTGCGAGTTGTAGCTTTTGGGCGATGCCACCACCCTGCGGTCGGGCGAGAGCATCTGAACCAGCCAGTCCTTGACGATGGTCTTGCCGTTGCTGCCGGTTATGCCCACCACGGGAATGCCGAAGTTGTCGCGATGAGCGGTGGCGACAAGCTGCAGGGCTTTCACCACATCTTTTACATACCACACGTTGACATCTGACCATGAGGCCACTTGAGAACGCAGCGCCTCACCCGCACCGGTGGGAAGCACAAAAGAGTTCACGCCCTTGCCATGCAGTTCCTCAACATACTTGCAGCCTGTGTTTCTCTTGGTGGTTATTGCGAAAAAAACTGTTCCGTTGGCATCCACAAGCGTGCGGCTGTCTGTCAAAAGGTGCACTATCGAGCGTTGAGGGTCGGCAATCTGGCAATCTTTGGATTTAATAATCTTGGCTATCTCTTCTGCCTTCATATACTTATTGATTTGGGCGTTTTCACTACTTTTTTATATGGACAGGTGTCTGTATTAGGTCTTTGACTGAAGTGTTTCGTTATGAGGGGCGGCGCCTCTCATAAGAATATATCCCATACGGCAGTCGCAGCATCGGTGCTGGTCGCAATAGGAATTATGGAGCTGAAGCAACGCCTGGCTGTCGGCTGCATCGCGCGGTTTCATCCCGCAGGAGCGCCACTTCGAGACAATGGTGTTAGACTCTGGCTTCATCTGCCGCAAGAGTTCGACGGCGCGGTCGCAGAGGTCCTCCCGGTCATGGTGTTTGCCATAGACGAACAGGAGCGGAACCCAAGCGTTGATTATCAGTGTATCGATCAACATCTTCCCCACTCTTTTTTCCGAGGCGGTGGACTGCTTGTCAAACTGGAAGTGGGTTGTCCAATAGTCGGAGGCGCAGACATCGAAGAATGAGGCAAGTGTCTTTACGTCAGGGGCTTCGAGCAGACGTGAGAAGAGGTTGCTTGAGGCCGAAACGAGCGCGGCGAACTGGCTAATGCGGACAGTTGGGAAGGAAGTGGGGCGCAGGCGGAAAAATTTCCAAAGCCGCTGGGAAAGAGGTGTCAAAGAAAAGCCTTTGCGCAATATGTCGTATTCGGCCTGCAGGATGCGCGGGTAGTCGTCGATGAAATATCCGTCGAGCATACCTGACTGTCCCATAAGGAGAGCCTCAATACGCAGTGGGTCGTCCTTGTATCGTGCCAGCATAGTCATCGGGGTGGCTTTTGCCAACAGTTCGAATGGGAAAGCGTTTGCCTTGCCACCAAAATAGTGTGCCAGCAACCAATAGCAACATGTTTCCCAGCTGCCTTTGCAGTCGTCGAGCATCTGCTCTACGGATGTTGCCTTGCGTTGCAGGCGTTCGACCACGAGACGTTCTAGCCATGCTGACTTTTCGAATTCGGAGACATTGTCCAAGTCGCCGGCACATGCAATAGTATGGCTCGGAGGGTTCATCAGCGACTCGTAGCGGGCCCAGAGTTCCATGGGTATGTATCGTTTGAGCTCGACTTCGGGCAGAACCCGACCCGATTCGGTGCGGATGTCGCAGTCATGCTCATATACCACATGCAGTACAACGTTGTTGTAGGCGGGGTCGGAGGTATGGCCGTGCTGATTCCAATCAGAGGAGTTCACATGGACTTCTACAGAGCCTGCCCAGCGGACTCCGTCAATGACAATCTGCGAATTCTCAAAATCAGGGCCTGCATCAACATTCTGTATGCCGGGTGATACAACGGTTACGGGCTGTCCCTGGTGTGTCACAAGCGAACCGGACAGAAGCCGGTGACGCCAGACATATTGCAGGAAAGCCTCGGTCATGGGGATTTTTTGATATATTTAATGTTGATACGTTAAAATCGAGAGAGGCGCGAAGGTTAGTTGAAGAGGTCTTTCATCTTGTCGAAGAAGCCGCGTTCTTGCTTTGAGGGATTGGGCTGGAAGTTGGGTGAGTCCTTGAGTTTTTCGAGTATAGCTTTTTCCTCCTTGGTGACGCTCTTGGGCACCCAGACGTTGACGCAGACGAGGAGGTCGCCACGTCCGTGGCTGTTGACCATCGGAAGGCCTTTGCCTTTGAGTCTTAAGACTTTGCCCGAAGGTGTGCCCTGCTCAATCTTCACTCGGACTTTGCCGTGGAGTGTGGGAATCTCTATAGAACCACCCATAGCGGCATCGGAGAAGGTGATGAAGGCATTGTAGTAGAGGTTTTGCTCCTGCCGTTCGAAGAACTCGTGAGGCTGCTCTTCCACAACGACCACGAGGTCTCCCGGAACACCACCCCTGGGCGCAGCATTTCCTTTGCCGGAGAGGGCGAACTGCATACCATTGACGACACCGGCAGGAACAGGGATGGTGATGACCTCCTCTGATTTAACGATTCCCTGTCCATGGCAATCGGGGCACGGGTCTTTGACTACGCGACCTTCGCCGCCGCAATGTGGGCAGGCCGACTGGGTCTGCATCTGTCCGAGAATGGTGCGACGCACCTCTGTAACAACACCTGTACCATGGCAGTGAGGGCAGGCATCGAGGTTTCCGGTGCGGGAACCCGAACCACCGCAGGTCTTGCAGGTGACATGCTTGGTCACTTTGACTTTCTTCTCAACACCAGAGTCGATTTCTTCGAGTGTGAGCGGAATCTTTATGCGCAGGTTTGAGCCACGCAGGACACGGCGCTGCTGACGGCCACCGCCGAAGCCAGAGAAGCCGCTGAAACCAGAGAAGCCGCCACGACCGCCGAAAAAGTCACCAAAGAGGTCTCCAAACTGCGAGAAAATGTCGTTCATGTCCATTCCGCCACCGCCGAAACCACCGGCGTCATCGACACCGGCATGGCCGAACTGGTCGTAACGGGCTTTCTTTTCAGGGTTGCTGAGCACACTGTATGCCTCGGCCGCTTCTTTAAATTTTTCCTCGGCTTCCTTGTCGCCAGGGTTGCGGTCGGGGTGATACTGCAATGCGAGTTTGCGGTATGCCTTCTTCAGTTCCTCGGGAGAAGCGTTCTTGTCAACGCCCAATATCTCGTAATAATCTCGTTTTGTAGCCATTTCAATTTAATTGGGAAAGTTGAAATTCGGAGCTCGGATTTCAAGGTTCAAATACGTCGCGTCAGACGGCGACGACTACTTTAGCATGGCGAAGCACCTTGTCGTTGAGGTAGTAGCCCTTCTGTATTTCGTCGATAACCTTGTTTTTCTGGGCAGGGTCGGCGGCGGGAATCTGCGTAACGGCCTCGTGGATGTCGGCGTCGAACGCCACTCCTATCGTTTGCATCTGCTTAACCCCCTTCTGCTCCATGATTTTCAACATTTTGTCGTAAATCAACTTGACACCCTCCTTGGCTTCATTCTCGTCGGCCATGGCTGCCAAGGCGCGCTCGAAGTCATCGACCACGGGCAGAATGGCCTTAGCCATCTCCTTGTGTCCACTGAGCTGGAGCTCTATCTTTTCAGAGCTGGTGCGCCGGCGATAGTTCTCAAACTCGGCATAGAGGCGTGTGTATTTCTCCTGCATGGCAGCGAGCTGTTCGGCCATCTCATGAAGTTTGTCGGCAGCCTCGTCGGTTGCATCTTCGGCAGGCACCTCGTTTTCTGGCTCGGCGTGTGTTTCTTCGGCGTCGGCTTCTGGTGTAGTGTTTTCCGTATCGGATGCTTCAACCTTCTCAGCCGCAAGTGTTTCCTCTGTCTCCGGAGTGCTCTGCTCCAGATCTTCTTTCTTTATTTTTTCCATTATATGTCGTAATTTCATAATAATAAGACGCTTTTAGTGATACAAAAACAGTGCCACCATCTTGTTTGCTGACATTTTGTCAGCATCTACCATACGAACACATCCTGCCACTGCTTCGGTCGACGCGACACTTCCCAGCGGAACCCTTTCAACAGGCGCCACTCGTCGGGGAGCTGTTTGTCGGGATAGGTCTGCATGTCGGGCTGTCCGAAAGCCGAAATACGCACGGGCTCGTTGTCTTTGAAATACACACGCATATCGGTGCTTACACCAGCGTTGACACCTACAATAGACTTGCGTACAGTCTTCTGTATCTCGCCGTCAACCACTCTCTTCAGCGTGTCGTCCTCGGTGAGGTAGTAGGTCATCTGCGCGTTGGACAGGATATCGACATAGGATGGCTTGCCCTCAACAAAATAGGCATCCATATTCTTGCTTTTCACCTGGTTGAACCGCTTGGAGTCGAGCTGCTGAATAAGCATGCAGTTGTTTCTCATGTTTACCAGCCGCATACCAGCCGAATCGTGTGTGGCCATGATGGTGTCGGCGGTGCACTGCATGCTGTCGTACCACAGCACCGGGTCGCCATAGAGGACCATCAGGGAGTCCTTCACCCAATAGTTGCAGGAGTCGCACATGCCCTGGCTGTCCTTCCTGTAGGTTTTCACACGGTGGAACACCTCGATTAGTTCAGCCTCGTTGTCGGCGTTGTTGAACACATATATGGTGTCACCGTGCATATAGAGCGAGTCGTCGGGTTTCTCCTTGTCGGCCTTGACCACCAAAGCGCTGTCGGTCACAAACGACATGCGCCTGCCTTGGTCGGTCTGCCCGTAGCGTCCGGTGCAGGTCAAGTTGTTCGCCGTGTCGAGTATGCAGACATTGGCGACCGCCTCGCCAAAACGTCGGTTGTCGTCGAAAAACAGGGTGTCGCCGGTAAGCACCTTTGAGCCGTTCACCACCTTAGAGTTCTCGTATGACCACGACTGGCGAGTCTTGGTGTTGTATGTTCCGTAGGTGCTATAGACCGTGGTCGAATCGCTGTATATCACCGATGGGCCGACAAAGAAGGCATCCTCGGTGCGCATGTTGTAGAAAAGAGTGTCGGTCTCGAGGCGCGACGAAGTGTCGCTCAGTACCACATCGTCATATATCTCGAAATCCTCGGTGTCGGAGAAGTAAAAGCCCTTGCGGCTCACCAGCGTACGGCTGCCATTGACGGTGTGTCCCCACCAGAAGTAAGTTGCGCGGCTCTCGTTGCGGTCATACGACATCTGCGGGGTTTTAAGCACCGTCTGGCCGTCAATAAGCACGACCGAATCGCCCCAGATGTTCACCACACGCGTCTCGCCATCATAGTACATGCTGTCGCCCGTGATGGTCGTTGTGTCGTTCACTATGATTTTTATGTGACGGTATGCGGTGAAGTCGTTTTTTTTGGTGTTCAGCAGCGCCGAGTCGGCATACAGCCACATGCCTTCATGCTCGGCCTTCACCTTCTGGTACAAAATCCACACGTCGGCGTCGTCAGCCTTGCGGCTACCCATGCCTGCCTCATAGTTGATAACCTTCTGCGCCAAAGCCGACTGGCCGAAAGCCAGAATCGCCAACACTAATATTTTTAGCCCTTTAGCAAACATTCCCTTGCAATAGAATGTGCAAAGTTACAAAACTTTTTCTATCTTTGCATCGTGAAAACTATCTACTTCATCTGGATTCTACTCCTGTGTGGCTTATGCTCAACGGCTACCGCACAATTGTGGTTGCCCGACACCGTCGGCTGCGACTGCCAATTGGTGCGACATCTGGGTTACACGCTTGCCTACGACGAATGTCACGAGCAGGCCCGCTGGGTCGCCTACGTGCTGACTAAAGAACGGGTGAACGGAGAAGTGCCGCGCAAAGGCAACGACCGATTCATTCCCGACACAACGGTTGCCACAGGCAGCGCCACCCCGTGGGACTACAGCGGAAGTAACTACTCACGCGGACATCTTGCTCCTGCAGCCGATATGAAATGGAGCGTGCAGGCTATGCGCGAGAGTTTCCTCATGAGCAACATTTCTCCCCAGACAAGCGAGTTTAACGACGGCATCTGGCAGCGCGCCGAGAAGCTGGTGCGCCGTTGGGCCGAGGAGTACGACAGCATATACGTCATAACCGGACCTGTGCTCGAGTACGACCTGCCTCAGTTCGTCGGCCGTGCAGGCAACAAGATAAGCATACCACGCCTGTTCTACAAGGTTGTTTACGACCCTGTGAGGCACGTCGGCATTGCCTTGCTAATCGAACACCGAAACTTCAAAAGGCCTCTCCACTCGTTTGCCGTCACCATCGACCAAATCGAGCAAGCAACCGGCATCAATTTCTTCCCCGGCATAGACAACGAAGAATCAATCGAAAGCACCCTCAACACAAGCCAATGGATATGGTGATTAGCAATCGGCAATTAGTATTGTCAATTCACTATTCACTAATCACACATTAACTCATTCGCCATGCACCTCAATCCCGACACACTCCCTTTCTTCGACGAGCTCCTCGTCAACAACAACCGCGAATGGTTCAACGCCAACAAAGAGCGCTGGCTGGCCATACGCTCCGACTTCGAAGTGTTCACCCAGGCGTTAATCGACGAAATGGTCAAGCTCGACCCGTCGCTGGGCAACCTGACTGCCAAGAAATGCATGTACCGAATATACCGCGACGTGAGGTTCTCGATGGACAAGCGGCCATACAAGACACACATCGCCTGCTTCCTGCCCACCGGCGGCAAGAAAAACATGGGTGTGCCCGGCTATTACCTGCAACTCGGACAGGAGGACTACGGCCTGCACGGTAACTGCTCACTCGGAGGCGGCATATTCATGCCTTCGCCCGAAGCGCTTTACGCCATCAGACAGGAAATATTCTACAACATCGACGAATTCAAGGCCATAATGGCGGAAAAGAACTACAAGCGGTTCTTCGGCAGCGAGTTCTTCACCGTCAAGAAACTGTCGCGAGTGCCTAAAGGATTTCCAGCCGACTGGCCCGACGCCGACCTGTTGAAATACAAGGACTACTGCACCTCATACGCCATGCCGAGCAAGTATATCACCAGCGACGAACTGCTCGACCGCGTACTTGAAGTGTTCCGCGCCAGCGTCCCGCTAAACAAATTCATCCAACGTGCGATGTACGAGTGACCACTAACCACTGACCACTAACCTACTCCTCAGGCAGCGAAGGCCACGGGTTTTCAACGATTCCCGCCATCTTTTCCATACGCTCGTGGGCTACCACCCTCAAGCGGTCCACCTCGTCTTTTCGTGTGTGCGACTTGTCAGGCGTTATCGGCTCTCCCACATTGATGGTCATCAGCGGAATCTCCTTTGAACCGAAAAGTTTGTATATGCCTTTGCGCTCGCGGTAGGTCAGCACGCAGGGCACTATCGGGCAGTTATACTTGTATGCCATCGTGAACGCCCCTTTGCGGAACGGACGAATCGGCTGGTAATAGTCCCACCTCACCTCCTCGGGAAAGACCAGTATCCACTCCCCTTTGGAGTGGTAGTGGTCGAAGGCCTCGTCAAACTTACGCAAGCCGCCCATGGTTTCGGGCACAGGTATGCCGCCCACATAGCGCACAAACCAGTACTGACCGCCGTTGAAATGAGGTGCATACATCGGAATCCAGATATTGCGCAACGGCTGCAAAGCCTGCTTCACCGCCGGCGCATCAAACTGATACACATGGTTGCAGATAGCCACAGCTCCGCCTTTGAGCTGCTTCCTATATCCGTGCAGGTTTTTGCGTCCTCTTATGCGCAGGCCGTATTTCAGCCGGTTCGCCACATTGATTACAAACCATATAAAGAGCGGCCCGATGAAATTGCGCTGAATCAGGTACGAGAACGAACGGTCTATATAAGGATATGTCTCGTCGAAATTATAGTGTCTGTTGCTTTTCGATGGCTTTTGCACAGTCACTCTATGTTCGTAGGGGTTGTCTGTAGGGTATGTCTCTGGGGCTATAGGCACATACACCCCATCCTCGTTCTTCAAAGTTTCGTATTTCATTTCTTATGTTTTGAAAGTGCAAAAGTACACAAATTCTAGCAATCCGCCAGACTTACGGATGCTACAAAAAAACAGGGCGACGCATTTGCGTCGCCCTGTTCTCCTTTAGTTGCGATAGCTTATTCGGCAACAGCAGCCTCAGCGGTCTCGGCAACCTCTTCAGCGGTAGCCTCAACGGCGTCCTCAGCAACAGCCTCTTCTTCAACTACAACCTCTTCAACGGCAGCCTCTTCAACAGGAGCCTCTTCGGTTTTAGCGTTGTTGTTGCAAGCGGCGAAAGCGAACATGCCGGCAACGGCCATCAGGAACATAACTTTTTTCATTGTCTTTAAATTTAAAGGTTAAACGATTCGATTTTAATTTGGTTTAGCGCTCACGCGTTCAACCGTTTCGATTTGCAAAAGTACACCCTTTTGTAATGCCGTATGAAATATAAAATGTGAAAAAATCTTAATATTTCTACAACAACTTATTTTACAAGAGGTTACAACTCGCAATATCCGCTCGCAATTTCTTACGGAAGCGGCACCAAACCGTTGAATCCCATGAATGCCATAGCCAAAATGCCGGCCGAAACCAACGCGATAGGCACTCCTTTCATGCCTTTCGGGGTGCCGGTCAGTTCCAGCTGCTCACGTATGCCGGCGAAGATGACCAATGCCAGGGTGAATCCCACGGCGATGCTGGCCGAGTAAATCATGCTCTGGGCCAACGTCATGTGCTTGGCAACCACGATAAGGGCCACGCCCAGCACGGCGCAGTTCGTCGTGATAAGCGGCAGGAACACTCCAAGCGCCTGATACAGCGCAGGGGCAATCTTCTTGAGTATAATCTCAACCATCTGCACCAGCGCCGCGATGACAAGGATATAGACAATCGTCTGGAGATATTCCAACCCAAAAGCGACAAGCACGTACTGGTTCAGAATCCAGGTCACCAAGGTGGCGAGAAGCATGACGAACAGCACAGCGCCGCCCATACCGATGGAACTCTTCACGTCTTTCGACACTCCGAGGAACGGGCAAATGCCGAGAAACTGCGAAAGCACCACATTGTTCACAAAGATTGCACCTATTATAAGTGCGAAAATGCTAATTCCTGACATTATTTTAAAATTTTAGTTTTTAATTTCAATTTAACCCACTGACTACTCAATCCACCCCAATATATCGCCCTTCTTCACCATCTGGCCCTGTTTGACGCAGGTGCCCACGATGCTGCCTGCCTTCGTGGCGGCCACGGTCATGACGCCGTACGACGCCTCGATGAAGCAGATGACCGCTCCTTCGGCATATTTCGTCCCCGGTGTCGGCGGCACGGAGGTGTCCTTGAAGTCCATCTCCCACAGCAGACGGCCGGTAGCCGAAGCCACGATAGGTATTGCGTTGGGTTTGTTGATGTCTATGTAGTTGAATGCACGCTCCGAAGCCTGTGTGGGCGCCAGCATCACCGGTGCGTTCTTGGCGGCGCGCAGTTTCTCCACCTCCTTTATGAAACGCTCCTTGGCTATGCCGCTCTTGTAGTCGCGGTACTGGCGGTCGTGCATAGCCAGCTCGAACAGCTCCTCGTCGTCTTCGCCGCGCTCCCAGCCGTTTTCCTCCATCTCTTTGATGTATTCGGGCAGTGCGTCTGGATAGAACTCCTGCGGGTTGCCGTCGTAGAACTCCTGGCCGCTCTGTTTGGCCAGCTCTATGATTTCAGGAGCCAGCGGGCCGGGCAGCTTACCAGCGCGGCCGAGAATCATGCTCCACGAGTCTTTGTCAATCTGGCTGAAACGCGGCTTGCCCTGCGCCAATGCCAAGAGGTTCATCACAGCGATGTTCTTGGTATATTGGCTGAACGGCGTCACCAGCGGAGGATATCCCAGCATGGGCCAAATGCGCTCCACTTCCTGGAACAGCTGCACCGTCAGCTCCTCGAAGCTCACCTCGGGCTTGCCCGACTTCTTGAGAGCCATGTTTATGGCGCCGTGAACGCCTTTCAGGTCACTCATCATCGAACCCATCATGCCGCCGGGCAGTCCGCAGCCCACCAGCAGCGAGGTGCTGATGCGGTTGCCGGGGTTGATATACAGGCCGAGGAAGTCATCAACGAACTCCTGCGTCAGCTTACGGGCCTCCATATACGCCTCCATGTTGATGTCCTTCACAAGGAATCCCGCGTCCTTCAGCATCGCCTGCACCGAGATAACGTCCGGATGCACCATACCCCACGACAGCGGCTCCATGGCGCAGTCAATCACGTCGGCGCCGGCCTTGGCCACTTCGAGGGTCGAGGCCATCGAAAGGCCGGGACCAGTATGTCCGTGGTACTGAACCACGATATGCGGATATTTCTTCTTTATTTCGCTCACAAGGCGGCCCAGCGTTGCCGGACGGCCCACGCCGGCCATGTCTTTCAGCGCAATCTCGTCGGCGCCGAACTCTACCACCTTGTCCACTATGCCCATATAGTACTCCACCGTGTGCACCGGCGAGTGCGTGATGCTCAACGCCGCCTGCGATATCATCCCGGCCTCCTTGGCATATTTCACCGAGAGCTCGAGGTTGCGGTAGTCGTTCAAACCACAGAACGAGCGCATGATATCCACACCCTGCGCCTTCTTCACCTTGCACATCAGCTGGCGCACATCCTTCGGCACGCCGTACATCCTCAATCCGTTCAGTGCCCTCTCCAGCATGTGCGTCTGTATGCCGGCCTTGTTGAACTCTTTCGTCCAGGCGCGCACCGCCTTGTTCGGGTTCTCGCCATACATCAGGTTCACCTGCTCGAAGGCGCCGCCGTTGGTCTCAATGCGGTCGAAACAACCCATCTGTACAATCACGGGCGCTATCCTAACCAACTGATCCACACGGGGCTGGTATTTACCCGACGACTGCCACATATCTCTGTAAACAAGACTGAACTTTACTTCACGTGCCATAGACTAATTAGATTTTTTATTAATTAAACAAAGTGCAAAGATACGAAAAGATTTCAAACCAGCAAAAGAAATCTAAAGAAACCCCAAAAACACCCCCCCCCCCACAACCCAAACCACAAAACCCAAACCCAAACCCACACCCACACCCAAACCCAAACCCCGCCTACAATTCTCAGCACTCACCCCACCTATCACCTCCCATAATTCCCATAATTCCCATACCCACCACCACCCCCATAGTTTTTCTAATCCCTCTATCGCATCTAGTCCTTCTAGTAAATCTAATTCCTCTAGTTCCCCGAACCCGAACCCCCCCCCACCCCCCCCACC
>JAFZTV010000095.1 GCA_017618625.1 Bacteroidales bacterium
CTCTGGTTCGACCACTCCCCCAACGCCGAACGGTTGGAGGTCCTGCGGCAGATCATCGATGACGAGGCCGCGTTAAAACAGAAATTCGAAGAATATTACGGAATGTAGGGGCGAATGATGATTCGCCCCTACGTCGTTTCATCGTTCCATCAATCTTTTCCATTCCTCCTCGGGAAATTTCTCGATGACATACCGCAACATCGTGCGGTCTATCAATCTCGCGCACCACGGGCACCTTGATGCCGAGGAACTTGTCGCCCTAGCCGTACTCGCCCTTGCCGGTCTTGAAGAAACGTCTCAGGTGCACGGTCTGTTCAGGGTCCTGACGGTGAAGAATTTCCTCGTAGAGGGAAGCGGGATGGGTTGCTTCGGTATTATATTCTTTGCTCATCATAATCGGATTTTTCCGGCGGCAAAGAAACAAAAACAAAAAAAACATTTTCTTTGTAACAAAATGCCCGTTTGCTGCGACAAAGCGAAATGACAGGGATAATTTGTCAACAAGTACAAGATTTGATCTTATTTGTGCGTAATATATTATGGAATTGTTTTTGCAGCGTTGCTTGTTTATCTTGATGTTTAACGGTCTTCGCATCAAGATCGGCGGCAACGCGGAGAAATAAAAAATAGAAGTCCCCAATACAACTATGGCAAGAAAAAACCTCACCTTTGCGCTCCTTGCGCTGATGGCAATCACCGTCCACGCTCAGCATTTCGAATGGGCCAAGAACTTCTACGGCTACGGCGACAAATACGTGAACTTTCCCTGCGGCCTGGTGACCGACAGCGAGGGCAATGTCTATCACCTTATGCAGGTGGCCAGCGGCGGAACGCTCGATAACATCGACCCCTTCGAGGTTGTCTCAAACTACAACCCAAGCGCACTGCTGGTGAAGATGTCGCCCGACGGCGAGTACCTGTGGCACCGCATCATCAATCCATACGAACGGGACAACACGAGCGCCGTCGATGTTCTCGACCTGCGTATGCTGGGCGACACGGCGCTGATGATGATGGTGAACATACAGCTGCCTTACACCGAGAACGCATACGGGCTAGTGGAGGTGGCGCTCTACTACCTTGACACCCTGCTCACCACCAGCGAGCTGCTGATGCCCACCGACAGCATCCACAACAGGTGCGTTACAGCCTTCATCACGCTGGGGCTTGACGGCACGCTGAAGGAGCAGCACTTCCTGCAGGTCACCTACCTCGACAGCCTGGGGCATCCGGTTATGGGTAGAAGTGGTGTGGACGGCAACGGATTGACTTCCGAACATTTCGATGTCGACAGCCGTGGCAACATCTATGTCGTCCGTTTGACCCAGGACCGTGCTTTTCCCTATCTCGCCGATCCGCTCTATTTCCACGACGGTGGGCTGAGCGGATATCGCTTTATGGTGGACGGAACACGTTTTCTTACCTACATTCCGACATACACCACAGGCTGGTGGAACCAGCAGGTGCTGAAGTTCTCGCCACACTTCGACAGCCTGCTCGACGCCTCCTATATCGCTGGCGTGGCGCCGTGGGTGGATAGCTTCAGCACCAATCCTCTCAGCATCCGCTCGTTCGACATCCACGACGACGACCAGATATACATTACATTCAACACCAGGATTGAACACCATGGCATACCCATCGCCCGTTCCAACGGACTGCAGATTGAGACAGACTCCCTCTCGTTGGGTTTCGGCAGCGACTGCATGCTCCGTCTCGACACGTCGCTCAATGCCAACCTGCTGATGCAGTTCGACTATGTGCCTCACAGCGATGGGGGGTATTCTTCGGTGTTTCTCAGTGCCACCTGTGTTGACACCGTCACGGGCTCCCTCTTCGTGCTGGGCTGCGCAGGGACTGACTCATGGGGAGGAAACAGCCAGCCTCATCAGTTCATCTACCGCGGCGACACGCTAAGCAACCGCAACAGCGCTTTCTGGCTTCGGGTGGGTGCAGACGATGGCCACTACCTCTCCTACGGGCATATCAATTCCGACCTTGGAGACAACGGAGGCGGAAAGGGCATCGTGGCTCGCGACAACCGCGTCTTCGCACAGATATGGTACAGCGGCAATATCCAATTTGCCGGTTTTACCTTCTCTACTCCTAATGCCTCCCAACGGGGGTTGGCCCTGGCGCAGTGGGACTATGACGGCCACGAGGTGGCAATCCACGACTTCCATTGCAACCACAGTAACAGCTCACCTGGACACATGCTTCTAATCGACACATCACTCTACATTACTGGCAACAGCTTCAGCACCCCAACCACTTTCGGCGACATCGCCTGCGGCATGGGGCAGTATATAGCCAAACTAACTGACACCTCGATGGGTTCGCCCTATGTGTACGACACCACAAGCCACGGTGGCGAAGTGAGCATCACGCTGGTGGAGGACAAGGCGACGCTGGTAGCCTACCCCAACCCCTTCCGGCAGAGCGTGAGGATTAAGGTGGAGAGCGGACAGCTGAAAGAACACAACGGAACCGTCACCGCCATCCTCACCGACATGACGGGCCGCCGCGAGGAGGTACGCCTCACCCCCACCGGCGACGGGCAGTACTCGCTTGATTTAACCTCCCATCCCCAGGCTGCCTACCTCCTGACATTAATCACCGCCGACGGCCACCACCACACCCTAAAATTATTGAAGCAATCGGATTTCTTTGGAAATTAATCATCATTTAAAACAATGACAATCATGAAGAAGCTCTTTTTGCTCGGCGCGATGGTGTGCGCCCTCGGAATGATGACTGCCTGCAAGAACGGGACGCTAAACGAACCCGACAAAGACACAACCGTAGCCTGCACGACAACGAATGCCGACACTTGGAGCGACGAATGGGAGCGTCTGGCGAAAAAAATGTGCGGAAACGACACGCTCCTTCCGGAAGAATGGTCATTCTTTTTCGAGAACATCGATAAGTCGGATGGCGGATACTCCGAGGATATGGGCTACTGCCTATATAAAAGTATGCAGCACCTCAAGTTCTTGGAGAATATGGAACAGGAAGGACTCGCCAAACTTTCTTCGGAGCGGCGTGAGCAGGTGCTTGAGCGAATGATGTCAATGATGTCAATTGACCTAATGGCGGAAAAGCACACCTACACATGGGCCGAATTTTCCAATAACTTTTACATTTTCAAAGGCTCCAAAGCTGCCAAGAGAGAGTTTGAAAGGATTATCGAAGAAAAAAATCTCCTACCCCCATATTTCGACTATATCCCCCAGGAAGAGTATCATTTGATAATAAAGGGGGCATTAAGATACGACAAGAGAAATGGGGGCAGTTTGGATTCGGCAATCCGTGAGTATTCCAATGAAATACCTGTTGATTCCATAGAAAAATGGTGGTATAGTGGAGAGTGAATGACCTGTACATCAAATCAAAACAATAACAATAAACCCAAAAAAACAATGAAAAAAGTATTTGTACTCGGCGCCATAGTATGCACCCTCGGGATAATGACCGCCTGCAAAAGCGGTGGTATGCCTGCCGAACTTGATGAGGCAACGCCAAGCAGCAACGCTGCCGACAGTAACCTGCTCCTTGGCGAGTGGAAAATAAATGAAATGTATAGAACGACTCATCTTTACGGAAAAGAAAAGACAGATACGGTTGCACCTAACGTGTCATGGCGATTTGCTGACGATGGCTTTTA
>JAFZTV010000096.1 GCA_017618625.1 Bacteroidales bacterium
AAAGCGCTCGTAAAAAAGACAACATCTTTGGAGGGATGTTGTCTTCTTGTTTTGTGCGGATAAACGGACTCGAACCGTTACGGCTTTCGCCACTAGATCCTAAGTCTAGCGCGGCTACCAATTACGCCATATCCGCAGTATTGTCTGCTGCGAAAGCGGGTGCAAAAGTACATCTTTTTTTCAAATTTTGGCATTATTTGTATTTTTGCAAGCAATAATTATGACTATATGAACTGGATAGTGCTTATATTGGCGGGGTTTTGCGAGGTTGGGTTTACGTTTTGCCTTGGGAGGTCGAAGGGGTTGGAAGGGCTGCAGTGGTGGCTGTGGATAGGCGGCTTTGTGGCGTTTTATGTGCTCAGCATGATACTGCTGATGAAAGCGGTGCGGACGATACCGATAGGGACGGCGTATCCCGTGTGGACGGGGATAGGCGCAGTGGGGTCGGTGCTGGTGGGGATATTCATCTTCCACGAGCCGGCGACGTTCTGGCGGCTGTTTTTCATCACGACGCTGATAGCATCGATAGTGGGGTTGAAAATAATGACGAACTGAAAATAACGAACACAAACACACACTAAGACTGAAAATAACGAACACAAACACACACTAAGACTGAAAATGACGAACACAAACACACACTAAGTAAAATATTAGGGTTTTTAACAACGGCGGTGGATTAAATTATTCGGACGGCGGGCGCGGTGTTTGTTTTTTGTATTATTTTTGCAAAATCAAATCAAGTGAGCACACTATGGAATTGGACGAGGAACTGAACATACAACCTGCGCACGACTACGGCGACGACAGCATAGTACACCTTGAGGACATGGAGCACATAAGGCTCCGTCCGGGTATGTATATAGGCAAGCTGGGAGACGGCTCGAGCCACGACGACGGCATATATGTGCTGATAAAGGAGGTTATCGACAACGCGATAGACGAGTTTTCGTCGGGATTCGGAAAGAAGATATCGGTGAAGATAAACTTCGGGGAGAAGAAGGTGTCGATAAGGGACTACGGGCGCGGAATACCGCTTGGGAAGATGGTGGAGGCGGTGTCGAAGCTGAACACGGGTGCGAAATACGACAGCAAGGTGTTCCAGAAGAGTGTGGGTTTGAACGGAGTGGGTACGAAGGCGGTGAACGCGCTGAGCAGCTGGTTCAAGGTGCAGGCGGTGAGAGACGGGAAAACGAGGATTGCGGAGTTCAGCGAAGGGAAGCTTACGGAGGACAGCGGCATCATAAACTGCAAGAACGAGGAGAACGGCACGCTGGTGGAGTTTATACCAGACGCGGCGCTATTTGGCAACTACCACTTCATAAACGAGTATGTGGAGAAGCGGGTGTGGAACTACTGCTACCTGAACCGCGGGCTGACGATGTACTACAACGACAAGCGGTACTATTCGAAGAACGGGTTGCTGGACTTGCTGGAGCACAACCTTGACGCCGAGCCGCTGTATCCGATAATACACATCAAGGACGACGACTTCGAGGCGGCGTTCACGCATGTGAACGGACAGGGCAGCGACTACTACTACTCGTTTGTGAACGGGCAGCACACGACGGAGGGCGGCACGCACCAGAGCGCGTTCAGAGAGGGATATGCGAGGGTGGTGAAAGAGTTTTACAAGAAAGATTGCGAGCCGGCAGACGTGAGACAGGGACTGGTGTGCGCGCTGTGTCTGAGGATACAGGAGCCGGTGTTTGAAGCGCAGACGAAGACGAAGCTGGGCTCAACCCACATGGAGCCAAACAAAAAGGACGGCACGAACGACAGCCCGTTGGTGAAGACCTACGTGCTGGACATACTGAAGAAACATCTTGACGACTACCTGCACATTCACTCGGAGACGGCGGAGATACTGCTACAGAAGATAAACCAGAACGAGAAGGAGAGAAAAGAGATTGCGGGCATCAAGAAGATAGCACGAGAGGCACGCAAGAGCGCCAGCTTGAACAACCCGAAGCTGAAGGACTGCCACGTGCACTATAACAGCAACCACCCGAGAAGGCTGGAGTCGACGATATTCATAACGGAGGGACTTTCGGCATCGGGGTCGATAACGCAGGCGAGGGACGCGGAGACGCAGGCGGTGTTCAGCTTGCGAGGAAAGCCGAAGAACACGGTGTCGACGGGGAAGGAATTCGTGTATAAGAACGAGGAGTTGAACCTGCTGCACAACGCGCTGGACATAGACGAGGGGATAGAGAACCTGAGATATAACAACGTGGTGATCGCGACGGATGCCGATGTTGACGGAATGCACATCAGGCTGCTGCTGCTGACATTCTTCCTGAGGTTCTACCCAGAGCTGGTGAGACAGGGACATGTGTACATACTGCAGACGCCGCTGTTCAGAGTAAGGAACAAGCAGAAGACGGTGTACTGCTACAGCGACGAAGAGAGGGTGAACGCGATAAACACGATAAACGGCGCCGAGATAACGCGATTCAAAGGTTTGGGAGAGATTTCGCCGCCCGAGTTCAAGGGATTTATCAACAAGGATATGCGCCTCGACCCGGTGATACTGCACAAGGACTTCGACACGAAGGGTGTGCTGCGCTTCTATATGGGCGAGAACACGATGGAAAGACGAGACTTCATCATGAAGAACTTGAAGGTGGAGGACGACGAGAGTATTATGAAGGGGTGAGGTTTTTAGTTTCAAGTTTTTAGTTAGTCAACAAATATACATAGAATATGAAAAAAGGTTTAATCACAATTGCAGCCGTCGTAGCCACACTGGCGTTGTCGTCGTGCGACAGCAAGATTTGCATCTGCTACGAAAGAGTAAACGGAAACGTAACCAGAACAGAGACCTACGGCGACCCCGCCGCGCGGTGCAGCACCCTGTCGACAAGCAGCAGAACGTGCGTGGAAGAGTATGAAGAGGTGGACCCCAGCCAGATTGCGGTTGACTATAAACGTTAAGTTGTTGATAAATCACAGGCAGCAACCTCTGATTGTTAAATGATTAGTGGTATTATTGCAGAAAATTTAACGCACGATGCCATCCCATCACAGCCACAAGAAGAACCTGATAGTCAGCCTAAAAAACCTCTCGGAGGAGTTGAAAAACCTCTTTGCGGAGATGTATCCGGACGGCTATAGAGACTATATCCAGAAGACAATCAAGCCAAACGGCGAACCGATGTTCTCGGTGCCCATGGAGACCGAAGACACAATGTACATGGTCAAAGTGGAGATGAAAGTCGATACGCTGATTGACGACGACGACCTGGACAAAGACCTTTACGAAGAGGAGAAAGACGAGGATAGCGAGTTCGCTCCTATCTCGGAGGCCCTCGAGAAAGACGAAGACAACGACAACCACACGGAGCGAGTCATAAAACACGGCGACGCCTTCGAGGAATTCCTGCTGAAAGAAGAGAAAGCGAAGAATTCAAAGAAGAAAGGAAAGGCAGTCGATGACGACGACGATGATGACGACGACTTCGGTCTTGACGACGACAGCGACGACTTCGGCCCGTATGACGACGGCGAAGTAGAGATAGAGCCATCAGAAGAAGACCTGATGGAGCTAGACACCTATATAGATAGTCTGAAGGCTGACAATCCAATGGAAATCGATAATAAACAAGGTAATAAAACCAAAAAAGAAACTATGAAAAAAGAAGCTACTACAGCAAAGAAAGCAGCTCCTGTAAAGAAAACAGCGACTGCACAGGCAAAGAAAACCGCAACTACGGCCAAAAAGGCTGCCGCACCCGCTAAGAAGGCTGCTGCTCCCGCCAAGAAGGCTGCCGCACCCGCTAAGAAGGCTGCTGCTCCCGCCAAGAAGGCTGCCGCTCCCGCAAAGAAGGCTGCTGCTCCCGCCAAGAAGGCTGCTCCCGCTAAGAAGGCTGCCGCTCCCGTGAAGAAGGCTGCCGCTCCCGTGAAGAAGGCTGCTCCCGTGAAGAAGGCTGCTCCTGCGAAGAAAGCCGCTCCTGCAAAGAAAGCCGCTCCCGCGAAGAAAGCCACTCCCGCGAAGAAAGCCGCTCCCGTGAAGAAGGCTGCTCCTGCGAAGAAAGCTGCTCCTGTGAAGAAAGCCGCTCCTGCGAAGAAAGCTGCTCCCGTGAAAAAGGCTGCTCCTGCGAAGAAAGCCGCTCCTGCGAAGAAGGCTGCTCCTGCGAAGAAAGCCGCTCCTGCGAAGAAAGCCGCTCCCGCGAAGAAGGCTGCCCCCCTGAAGAAAGCTGCTCCCGCGAAGAAAGCCGCTGCAAAACCGCAGGCCAAAGCAAAAAAGAAATAAGACTCTAATACTTGCTACACAGGCGGGCGGCAGCGAGCTCAGAACGTTCTGCCGCCCGTTGTGTTATTGTTCATCATACGAAACACAATAATATTATAGCATTGCCGTTAATAAACATACAAACAATGGAAAAAACATGAAACGGATAGTAATGCTAATATGCCTTGCCGCGACTATAGGGACGGCATGGTCGCAGGAAGTAAGCTCAAGAGCCAAAGCGATGAGGATGATGTCGTTTGCACGGCCTGAGTATCAGGTGAAAGACATTAAGATATTCGCCGACACGATGACAATATACTCGCTGTCGAACTATGTTATTTACCCGTTCGGAGTGTGGGACAATGTGGAGCAATTCATCACCAACAGCGGGTTGCAATGGTACCGCGAATCGGGATACAAGCAGTTCTACGACACGATGTCGGTGTCGGTGAACACGATGAAACGCATCGACGGCAGCTATCTCGACATCTATCGCTCCATCTGGACCAACAAGGTGGAGATGGTTGGCGCAAAGATAACAGACCCCGAGATAGTGCTCACGAACGGATTGCACGTGGGCGCAAGCAAACAGGAGGTGTTTGACAAATTCTTCAAGAAACACCCGAAGTCATATACCATCGAAGTGAGCGTGATAAAGATTATCTCGGGCGCAAACGAAGTTGGCGAAGTTTACACCTTCAAAGGGAACAAACTGCGCAAGATAGAGGTGGTGAGCAAGTACAAGTACTATTGATTTTCCAGCTTCTAGAATTTATTTCAAGTTGAAAAAAACAGGGCTTTTCTTCGGGTCGTTCAACCCAATACACGTAGGACACCTGATTATAGCCAACACCATGCTTACGGGAAGTGAGCTGGACGAGGTGTGGTTTGTAGTGTCGCCACAAAACCCGCTGAAAGAACGGAGCAGCCTTTTGGCCGACCACCACAGGCTACAGATGGTGAGGGTGGCCATAGAGGACAACTACCGCATGAGAGCCTGCGATGTAGAATTCCACCTGCCAGTGCCATCATATACGGTGGTGACGCTGGCCCACCTCGGAGAACAGTATCCCGAGCGCGAATTCTGCCTTATCATGGGGTCGGACAACCTTGACAACTTCCACCGCTGGCGCAACTATGAGCACATACTCGAGAACTACCAGATATATGTCTATCCAAGGCCAGGGCACAGCGGAGGAGAACTGGCAAAGCACAGCAACGTGCATATAGTGGAGGTGCCGATGATGGACATTTCGTCAAGCTACATACGCGAACGAATCGGGAAACGCCTGTCGGTAGAGTATCTGCTGACAGAACCGGTGTATAAGTATTTGACCGAAATGCATTTTTACGAATAACCGTGTGATTGTGTTAATGAGCAAGTAAATGGACGATATAAAAGACCTTGAAACCAAACCCATAGGAAAGCTGCTATGGATATTCGCGCTGCCAGCCGTGATAACGCAGGTGGTAGCATCCATCTACAATATCGTTGACCGAGTGTTTCTGGGTCAATACGTCGGAGAGATGGCGATAGCCGGACTTGCCATCACGCTGCCACTGATGAACATCATACACGCCTTCGGAGCGATGGTGGGAGTCGGCGCCTCGGCACGGATGAGCATAGTGCTGGGACGAAAAGACATCAGATGGGCGGAAAAGATACTCGGCAACAGCGTGCTGCTGACGTTTTTCTTCGGCTTTCTGTTTGTCTCTGCGGGGTATCTGTTCATGGACCAAATACTCGAGTTGTTCGGGGCGTCGGACTCAACGATAGGCTACGCCCGCGAATATATGCTCATTGTGCTGCCGGGAATGTTTTTCACCACTTTGGCATTCAACCTTACCGGACTTATAAGAGCCTCGGGCTACCCGACGAAGTCGATGTGGATAATGGCCGGCGGAGCAATAATGAATATCATTCTCGACGCGCTGTTTATCTGTTTTCTCGGATGGGGCATAGCCGGAGCGGCATGGGCCACCACCATATCGATGGTGACAATGGCGCTGGTGGCGGTGGCGCATTTCGTGCAGCCGCACTCGTTCATAAGATTCAAAAGGCATGCATGGGCGCCCAAACTGTATATTTTCCGCAACGTGCTGCTTATAGGCCTAAGTCCGTTCCTGATGAACTTCGCGGCGTCGTTTGTGGTGGCGCTGCTCAACAGACAGCTGATTCACTACGGTGGCGACCTTGCAGTTGGCGCCTACGGAGTGGTGAACACGTACTGCTCGTTCCTGGTGATGCTGATTCTAGGCATCTGCCAAGGGATGCAGCCTATTGCGGGATACAACTATGGCGCCGGGCACAACCACAGGCTCAAAGAGACATACCTGCTGACCATGAAATGGTCGGTGGCGGTGGGGTTGCTGGGAGCTGCGCTGGCGCTGGCAATACCGCAGTTCATAATGAGGGCGTTCACCAACGGCGAAGAGATGATAGGTATCGGCACACCGGCCATGCGGTGGCTTAACGTGATGATGCCGCTGATAGCATTCACCATCACCAACTCGCAGTTTTTCCAAAGCATAGACAAGCCGTGGATAGCGATAGCCACCAGCCTGTCGAGACAGCTTATATTCCTGATACCGATGATGTATATTGTGCCCTATATCATGGTTGGCGCCGGCGGCAGCGGGTTGAAGGGAGTGTGGGTATCGTGCACTATATGCGACGTATTGGGAGCGGCGCTAGCTGCCATACTGCTCGTCACGCAGCTCAAGGTGTTCAGGCCCGGATATGTAGCGCCCGAGCGGAGACCGAAGAAAGAATACGGGCCAGGGAACTAACTTTGAACCCCAAGTTTCAAGTTCCATGTTTAACAAATCACAAGCTATGAAAAGAACGTTTATACTTTTAGCGATTGTTTTCACGGCGGCACTTTCGTGGGCACAAGAGGCGCCCCAAAAAGTGCTCTTTGTCGGCAACAGCTACACCTACGTCAACAACCTGCCTTCGCTAATACAACAGATGAGCGAGAGCGCTGGCTGTCGCATGGAATTTGAGCAAGTCGCACCAGGCGGAGCCACATTCAATCAGCATTGTAACAGCAGCGGCGCGATGGAATCGATTGGACGCGGCGGATGGGATGCCGTAGTGCTGCAGGAGCAGAGCCAGCTGCCCTCGTTTCCGTGGAGCCAGTTTTCGACAGAGTCTCTTCCATACGCCTGCCAACTGTCCGAGGCAATATATGCACGGAACGACTGTGCCGAAGTGGTTTTCTATATGACCTGGGAACGCAAAAACGGCGATGCCGATAACGCACCCTACTTTGATTCCCTGGCGACATACGAAGGCATGGACGATTTGTTATGCGAACGATACACATATATGGCTCAAATAAACAATGCCTCGGTCAGCCCCGTAGGACGAGTTTGGCGGAAACTGAGGACAGAGCATCCCGACATTGAACTCTACCAGAGCGACGAGAGCCATCCCTCGCTGGCCGGGAGCTATGCGGCAGCATGTACTTTCTACACGATACTGTTCCACAACGACCCGACACTTGTGACGGCAGACCTAGGGTTGGACGCCGAAACCGCACAGACGATACGACAGACCGCGAAGGATCTGGTGTACGACTCGCTGTGGAAGTTCTCATGCCATGCTTTCGGCACCGTTGAGGAGACGGAAGACGAAATGAGCCGGAGATTCAATTGCCTCTCTGCCGTAGAGCCTGAGCTGTGCCTTTGGGAGTTTGGTGACGGAGAAAGCTCGACCGAGCTCAACCCGAACCACACCTACGGCGCGAACGGCGTATATGAAGTGCGTCTGATAGCCGGAAAAAGATGCCATCCCGACACCACAATGTGGCGAATCACCATAGGGAGTGAAGAACCCCTGGGAATCGGCACGGCGAAAGCAGGTGAATTGAAGATAGAAATTTATCCCAATCCCGCAACGGATTACATAGTGCTGAAGACAGCCAAACCAGCTGAAATAAAGATTATCGACATACTTGGCCGAACCAAGAAAAGCACCAAGAGCGAGGGCTGTATGACAGTTTCCGTCACGGAACTTGACGATGGCGTTTACACAGTGGTGGCGACCGAAATCGACGGGAAAGAATCGAAGAGTGTGAAATTAGTGATAAAACAGCGGAAGTGAAGATATACTAAAGTCAGCTTTTTAGAGTTAATATAATATTTATTAACCGAAACAACTGACAGCGAAGAATATCAAACAAACGTGGAAGATAGTATTGCGAGTGGTCGCATGGGCGGCGCTGACGCTATATGTGTTGGTGGCGTTGTTGAACTATTCGTTTGTGCAATCGTTGATAGGAGCCGGTATCGGCAACTATTTCAGCCATGAATGGGGCGGAACCGTGAAGGTAGGCTCTGTTCACATCGACCCGTTCAACCATGTGATTCTTCGCAACATTCTGTTGGTATCGCCAGAAGATAACGACACAGTACTTGCCTCAGGGCGGTTGTCATGTCGCTTCAAAGGGCTGCCGATAGGCGACGACGGAATAAAGATGCGCAGCGTGAGAATCCAGAACACCACCTTCCACCTGACATCTCACGACCGGAACAACAGTTTCAAATACATTGTGGATTACTACCGCGAGCGCAGCCACAAGAAAGAGAAAAAAAAGAAAGACAAGGATGGTCCGTTTGTGGTGGACATAAAGAACGTGGTGCTCGATAACGTACGCTACAAGATGACTCTCACTCCCATACCCTACTATTCGAACCGCCAACACGGAGTTGACGTAGCCAATATGGATATGGACTCCATAAACGCGCACATAATAAACCTGAAAGTGCAGGACGACGCGGTTAAGTGCAAGATAGTGAAAATGTCAACCGTGGAGCGAAGCGGCTGGAGGATGAAGAAGTTGGCGGGCAACGTAAACGTTTCGGGGAAAGGAATACACGTGACAGACATGCAGTTGCAGACCGAGACGATGAATATGCTGAGCGATGTCCACCTGGAATACGACAGCTGGCGCTCGCTCGACTGGTACTGCGACAGCGTGAACATGGACGTGACGTTCAAACCCGGCAATGTGCTCTCGATGATGGATGCGGCCTACTGGGCACCGTCGCTGTGGGGATGCGACACTCCGGTTAAGATTGAAGGACATGTGTCAGGGCCTGTTGCGAACCTGCGTGTTGAAGACTTCAGGATAGACTATGGGGCAAGAAGTCACGTCTATATGGACGGAACCGCCGTGGGACTGCCCTACGTGGAAGGCACGTTTTTCGACATCCACCTTCACCAGATGCGGACAGACCTCGCCGACCTGATGGCAATCAACCACCCCGGTGAACTCAGCATAGAAAACGCCAAATTGTACGAAGAGCTGGGCACGGTGGACATCACTGCCGACCTGGTGGGCGGCGCCAACCAATGCTTTTCCAACATGGACGTCAGGACAGCCCTGGGCAACCTGAGCGGACAACTAATAGCTGCAAGCTGTAAGCGGGCCAACGGCAAGCGGGAGTCGCAAGGACAAGTGTGGCTGGCGTCGAAAAGAATCGATTTGCCAACAATCGCAAAGAACGATTGGGTAAGTTATGTCGGATTCGATGTGTCGGGCGAGGCGAAATGGAGCAGTTTCGACGACATGAAAGCGAAACTTCAGGCGAAGCTTCACAACAGCAGCCTGTTGGGCAACAACATAGAACACGCCGAGGTAAACGCCGAATTGAGAGAGCGGGTGTGCGACATAGAGCTAGACATAAAAGACAGCGTGCTGACAATGGCGGGCAGTGGCCGGATTTCCATGCCGAAAGAGGGCAACAACCGATACAGCATAGATTTAGACCTGGCGCGAGCCGATATGGGCAAGTTGCGGCTTATAAAATGCGACAGCGTATGCACGTTGACGACCCACCTGCAGGCAGACCTGAGCGGAGACAAGTCGGCCATACCCACAGGTTATGCCTGGGTCAGCCGGACGAGGTTGAATAAAGACGGGAAAAGCCTGAATGTGGACAACCTGAACATAACAGCCAGCGAAGAAAACGAGAGAAAGAAAATCACATTGACGTCAGACATAGTGAACGTGACGGCGACGGGGTATTTTGATTACAGCGACCTGCCAATAATCGTAAGAAAATTCAGACAGGACTACACACCCAACTATTGGCAACATAGTGTGAAGGGACCCAGCGACAAAGAGATGATGGAAATAGCCGACGCGACGCTGGACATAGACCTGAGGTGGAGCGACCCGAGGAAAGAGATTCACTTCTTTGCGCCCACGCTCGACATAGCCGAAGGCACTACCCTTTCGGCCAGATACAACCATACCGAATCGCTGAACATGGTGATGAGGAGCGACTCGGTGAACCTAGGCGACGTGAGGCTGCACGGCATAGGTCTTACAAGCAGAAGTCGTGGCGATAGATTCTTTATGGCGGCCGACATATCCGAGCTGTTGCTGGGAGGCAAAGGAGCCGTTGACTACCTCAGGCTCAATGTGTCGAGCGGCAAGGAGGCCCTGCACGTGGCCACACGATGGGAAGCCGCACCCGGGGCGATAGACACCCGAGGCGACCTGGCCCTGGAGATGCTGAGCGACACGGCCGACAACACAATAAACGTCATCCGTCCGCACTTTTACATCAACGGAGAGCAATGGACGCTGACCAGGAGAGGACCTGTGAACTTCAACAAGAACCGCATAGTGGCGGAGGATGTGGAACTCGCCCATGATGGGCAGTCACTCCTGCTTAGCTACCGCCATACCACCGGGAAAAGCGACGACGAGCTGCGGGCGAAATTTGTCGATGTAAATGTTGCGACGTTGAGCGACCTGTTTCTGAAAGGGACGGGATTCAACGCCTCTGGCAGCATAGACGGAGAAGGGAGCGTACAGTGGGTAGCCGACAGCAAGTCGCCATTCATCAAGGCCAACCTTATGGTTGACAGCTGCATGGTCAACAGCCACCCGCTGGGCGATATGAACGTGAGGATAAGTCACGACATCGAGAAACGCCGCATGCACCTATTCGTCAACACCGAGCTTGCCGAAGCCCACAATATCTCCCACCCGTTGCAGGCCTCAGGCTATATGGACTTCACCGGCCCCGAGTCCGCGCTGAACATTGCGGCAGACTTCGAGCGGTTCGACCTCGAAGCCGTCAGCCCGCTTCTGAAATCGTTTGCCTCGCGGTTTGAGGGTTACCTCACCGGCAACATAAACGTCAACGGAACCGTGAAGAAACCACAGATACTGGGAAAGGCTTGGGTGCAGAGCGGACTCATAGACATAGACGCCACCAACGTGGCATACCTGTTTGACGACACCATAAACTTCACAAACAACCGAATACACCTCAACCAATTCAACCTGCGCGACGCACACGGGAACAACGCCTGGATTTCGGGCAATATAGACCACAACGGGTTCACAGACATAAGAACCGACCTGCGGCTTACCACCGACCGCCTGCTCGTTTACGACAACCACGGGACAGGCGCTAGCGGCACGATATTCGCCTCACTCGCCGGAAGCGTCAAAGGGCCGCTGTCCAGCCTCGACATAAACGCCAACGCACGTACCCTCGACGGTAGCAACCTCACCGTACCCGTCAACTCGCAAAAGAATGTCAAAGCCACAGACTTTATAACCTTCGTCTCCGACGACGACTACATCCATCCCGACAACAAACCTTCACCCAAAAAGAAGAAAAGCCTCTCGAGCACAATCAATCTGCGGCTCTCCCTGACTCCCGACCTCAAGCTGAGCATACCAATGGACCTCTCAGGCATAGGCCTCGACATCAAAGGAAGCGGTAACGGCGAACTAACCGTGAACCTCACACCACAGAAAGACCCACAAATCGTAGGGGACTACCGCATAGCCGACGGCAACATCAAGCTCGACCTGCTCTCCGTCGTAAGCAAGGAGTTCCGCATTGAGGAAGGAAGTTCCATAGAATTCCCCGGCAACATAGGCGAAGCCAACCTCGACCTCAACGCCATCTACAGCCAGCGCGTCGAGCTCAGCTCACTCATGGGAGTCGACGAAAACACCATAGCCCAGAAACCCGTTCCCGTCGAGAGTATCGTCACGCTCAGCGGCCGACTTGATTCGCCAAACGTCAAATTCGACATACGGCTACCCAATGCGGACCAAAGCATCCAAGACGAGGTATTCGCCTACATAGACCGCAGCAACGAACGCGACATGATGAACCAGACGCTTTATCTTCTGGTGAGAGGCAAGTTCTACAACGCCAACCAGGCTAACACCACGTCGACAGGCGAAACCGATATAGCCTCAAGCGGCATTGCACTAGTGGCCAATTCACTCGGAAGCGTACTTTCCAGCATGATTGAATTTGTCGATATCGAATTCGACTATTCAGCCGCAACAGCGTCACGCTCTGAGCAATACAGCGTAGGCATCAACAAAGAGTGGAACAAGTTCTATATCGAGTCCACCCTTGGTTATGGCGGCTATGACCGCGAGCTCAGCACCAGCGAAGCTCTGGCCAACAACATCGTGGGCGACGTGCTGCTAGGCTACAAGTTCAACCCCCGCCTGCACATGTTCGTCTTCAACCGAAGCAACACCAACGACTACACCCGTTTCGAGATGCCCTACAAGCAAGGCGTAGGCGTGAAATACACAAGAGATTTCGACAAATGGAAAGACCTATTCAAAAGAAAGAAGAACAAAAAGTAATTAGCATAATGTGACATATCCAGCTATGGATTAGATGATTCGTGTCAAACATATCAAAAAGTGATTTAGCGGAATTTCTGCATTTTATAAATAACAACTTTCAACCTTCATGAAAATCCCTCGACTCGTATATAATCTTAAAGACAACATCATTTTCTGCCTCTCACTCCCACTCTTCGTCCTCGCATTTGCCATCCTCTATACCCCGACCTTCGGCAACGGCGCACTCGCAAACTGGCCTAACGTCCACGAATCCCACGCCTCTATGTGCATTGCCATCATGGCGGCCATCATACTCGTTGTAACTTCGTTGTCGCGGTTCCTCCTTTGGCTCACCACACGCAAAAAACGCCTCAGCGAATTCGAATACCTCATCTGGCAGCTCGGCGAAGTCTTGGTTGACTGCATCTTCTGCGCCATGTTCCTTTCCCTTTTCCTCCACCGCCCCTATTTCTCCGTCCTCCCGACCACCATGCTTATAGGTGTCGCCGTAGGACTATTCCCATACACCGTCTATTGGCTCTACGCCGAACGCTGCGAACGCGACCAACGTATAGCCGACGCCCAGAAGACCATTATGGAACTACGCAGCGGCATGCAGCATGAAGGGCCCAACGCCATCAAATTCACCGACGAGAAAGGAACCGTTCGCCTCATTGTCAGCGCCGACAAAGTTATCTCTATCGAAGCCGCTGGCAACTATGTCAACATTCTGTACGACAAGTCTGGGCAACTCGTCAAATTCAGCCTTCGCAACACACTCAAAGGCATCGAAGAACTCTGCAACTCCTACGATATTGTCCGCTGCCATCGCTCCTACTTCGTAAACATACACAAGATAAAGCTGATACGCAAAGACCCGGACGGCTTCTTCGCGGAGCTCGACATAGACGGAGTCAACAGTATTCCTATCTCCAAGCTGTACACCAACGAACTGATAGATAAGATTGAATGATTAGTGCCTCATAAATAGCATATCAACCAGATTATGACAATGAAACCTCGTCTTGTTATTTCAATTATAACCATCACCCTGTATTGCCTTTTTGTTTCGTCGTGCAGAGCCAACGGCGTAAAGGACACAGCGGCAAACGTCGATTCAATTGTATTTTGCAATGCCTCTTGGGAAACCGACGAACATCCGGGGTTTTCGGTGAAACGTCTGGCGATAACCGACAAGTCGCTTTTTGAAAGCAACCAATACATCACACTTATAGTCATACCCCCAGACTCTAAAAGGCGACTAGCCTTCACCTTAGCGAAAGACACCCTGCTTCCGACTTCGGAACTTGCACAAAGGACAGACGCCCTTGCCGCCATCAACGGCTCATTTTTTGACATGTCGCTCTACAATCCCGTATGCTACCTGCGCATAGACGGGAAAGAAGTCGGGGAGAACACACCGGGAAAAGACGACACCATAAACAGGAAATACTACCAATATGCGTCTATCAAGCTGCGGAATGGCAAACCTAGACTTTTCATCCCCGACAGCAACCGATTTGCCGAACACGAACGTCCCGACAGCAACATTATGACCGCCGGCCCCATGCTCCTCTGGCACGGTGAACGCTCGCCACAACGAGACGACCGAACCTTCGTAACATACCGCCACAACCGCACCGCTCTCGGCCTAAAAGCCGACGGAACGATAATCTTGCTTACCGCCGACGGACGATTCCGCAACATAGCCGAAGGACTCTCACTTACGGAACTGGCTTCCATAATGAAATGGCTGGGATGCGTGAACGCAATCAACCTCGACGGTGGCGGCAGCACCACAATGTTTGTGCGAGGACGTCCTAACGGCGGCCTTATCAACCACCCTAGCGACAACGGCAAATTCGACTATCAAGGCGAACGCCCTGTATCAAACGCAATACTAATTCTCTGATGGAAAAACTCTATTCTCTAGACGATATCGACTACCAGCACTTCTGGGGAACCAATGAACAAACCCTGGAGTTTCTCCGACTCCTTTTCCCAAAGTTGAAACTTATTGTGCGCGGGGAGATGCTTAAAGCCATCGGAAGCGACGAGGACCTAGAGGTGTTCGAGCTCAAATTCACCGCTATGCGGCAACATTTCGAACGTATGGGGCGACTCTCCGAGAACGACATCATGCAGATAATGGAATCGGTATCACCCAACGGAGAAATCGAGATAAGCGACGACATACTCGTACACGGACGCAACGGCAATCTGGTGAAAGCCCAAACAGCCAACCAGCGGCGACTGGTGCAGGCCATCGCCGACAACGACATGGTGTTTGCCATAGGCCCCGCCGGAACCGGAAAAACATATACCGCCGTAGCCTTAGCAGTGAGGGCACTGAAGAACAAGCAGATAAAACGCATCGTTCTGACGCGCCCCGCTGTAGAAGCAGGCGAGAACCTAGGTTTCCTACCTGGCGACATGCGAGAAAAACTCGACCCATACCTGCAACCCCTTTATGATGCCCTGCGCGACATGATACCGCAGCAGAAACTGCTCTCCTATTGGGAAGACGGCACCATCGAGATAGCGCCCCTCGCCTTTATGCGTGGGCGCACGCTCGACAATGCTTTCGTCATTCTCGACGAGGCGCAGAACGCCACATCAACACAGCTCAAAATGTTTCTCACCCGCATGGGACGCAACGCTAAATTCATCATTACCGGCGACCTGACACAGATAGACCTTCCCCGACACCAACAGTCGGGATTGCTCAAAGCCACACAACTGCTTGGCGGCATCAAAGGTATCGATGTGATTGAACTTGACGAAAGCGACGTGGTGCGACACCGACTTGTGACCGAAATCATCAAAGCCTATTCCACCATAGAGCAATGACCACCCATCCAAACTGCAAGATAAACCTAGGGCTGCACGTCACATCTCGCCGAGACGACGGCTATCACGAACTCGAGACGGTGTTCATGCCTGTTGCGCTGTGCGACACGCTGACCATTGAATCTTCCGACAGTTTCCGTTTCTCTCAAAGCGGCATTGTGGTCGATTGCCCTGCTGAAGACAACATCTGTGTCAAAGCCTACAACGCAATGCGCAGACGCTATCCGCAGATTGGCGAAATACACATACATCTCGAAAAGAACATACCATTCGGAGCAGGACTCGGCGGAGGCAGCAGCGACGCCGCACACACAATACAGATGCTCAACGAACTGTTCGGCCTAAATCTCAGCCAAACCGCCCTATGTGATATAGCGAAGACGATAGGTGCCGACTGCCCGTTTTTCATACTCAACCAACCCTGCTACGCCACCGGCATCGGCGACCTTCTTGAACCTCTCAACTTCCAGCTTCCACTCTCCAACCTACAATTCATTCTTATAAAGCCATCTGTGTTCGTATCCACATCAGACGCCTATCGAGGAATAACCCCTCACGCGAGCCTCATTGACCTTCGCGACGCCTTAAAGCAACCCGTTGAGACATGGAAAAACACCATAGTCAACGATTTTGAGACAACCGTATTTCAAAAATATCCGGTAATTGCCGAACTCAAGCAACGGCTCTACGACACGGGAGCGATGTATGCAAGCATGTCGGGAAGCGGCAGCGCATTATTCGGCATTTTCAAAGAACTGCCGACAGAGAAACTGCCCTTTGAGATATACCGAAGCCAGTATCGCTAAAATCCAGGATATCCTGAGATTTCAGCCTCCTAAAACAGGTAACCCAGCGAGAGATAGAATCCAAAGCGATTGTAAACGTTTGACCAAAAGCCAGTCAACGAAAGCGGTCCGACAGGGCTGTCGTATGCATACTGCAACCCGAAGCCATACCTGTCTTCATATTCCCGACCGAAATAGTGCCAATAGGCGTCAGCCGAAGCCAAGTAGTTGGCCATAGCTGTGACATAGTGTTTTCCTATAATATTACAGCGTATGTCCAATCTGGCCACCGTCACACAGCGTTCAGCCTGTTGAGGAGTAAGAACACCCACAAACGGTATCTGGTGTGCGATGTATCGGCCGGCCATCTCGCCACCAACGAGGTTCCTATAGGCAAAATGGTAGTCAGAACCTATAATAAACCTTGTATATAATTGTGGAATAAGGGTAAAACGTCCAGCCAGCGGAGTGATATAGTGCTGATATGCAACACTTATGTCAGCGAAGCCCGGAGCCTTTATCGAGTCAGGCGCTGCAAGCGACTGGTTTGTGATTCTCCAATGAGCGTCCAAATCGACGTTGGCACCGTTGCGGGCAAAATAGCTGTCATCGCGCGAGTCGTATTTAAACGTACCGAACACCCCCAAGCTTCCGGTTCTCAGATTGTCGTCACCGAACAGGAGCGAGTTGCCTCCCTGCAAACGGTCGAACAAAAGGAACTCCTCGTCCACACCTGCCGTACAAGAAAAACGATACAGGTAAAATTCCGAGAAGAAAAAACTGACATCGTGCCTGTAAAAATGCGTTGAATAGTACCTCTGCGAGAGGAGGCTACCCATATCAAAGCGACTGTTATACATACGATAGGCCAGATTTATCTTTGCAAACCTACGTGCCGCGTATGTTCCAACCAGATCCAGATGATAATTCTGCGCCAGCCTTAACGTCACATCGGCCTTGAATCCACGCAACGTGTTGCGGTTGAAACCAACGTTAAGCAACACCGCAGCCGCTTCCTCCGAATCAAAACGGGCTCCGATTGCAAACGAATGGCGAGGAGACCGCTCGAAGTCGAATGTCAAGTCATAGCTTTTGATTGAGTCATTCGCCAACAGCGACTGCCCGCTTACATCGGACAACCTGTAACTAACCACCGAATAGACTCCAGTACCTTTGAATATATTCACCGCATCGATGATATCCCTGCCCGAGATTGGGACACCCGTCTTTAGTTTTGTCTTTGAAAGCAGCCACTTCTTGTCCGATTCCGACATCGCGCCCATATCTATCGACATCAATGCCAACCTGTCGTTTTCGATACTCGACTCACGTCCACGATTCCGCTTTTCATTTTCAGAATCCAGCTGCCTGCCCCTTGCAATCAACTCCTGCTTCAACGCTTCGATTTCGGCCGCATGGGCTTTGGCACATTCGTATCCCCTACGCACAAGACTGTCTATCGCCGTCTTGTTGAAACTCATAGTTCCGAAACCGCTGATGTCGGGATGAAGGTATATCTTACATTCTCCACGGTTCCTGGCCGATTTGGCTTGCACCGTGACACTTATCAACTGGTTAAATATCTGCGGAAGCGACTTCAGTTGCGAAGCATCGGTAGCCATCGCGTCCGAAACCTCCACACCTATAACATAGTCGGCACCCATGTCTTTGCACACATCCACTGGGAAATTGTTCGTCATTCCGCCATCGACAAGCACCTTTCCGCCCAACTCCACAGGCGAAAAGACACCAGGTATTGCCATACTGGCCCGAAGCGCCGTCGGAAAACGTCCGCTGCGCATCACATATTCATCCCCGCTTATAACATCCGTAGCCACACAGGCGAACGGAACAGGAAAGTCATCAAAACTCATCGAATCCTGGAAACCCAAGCTGAGGTTGTTAAACAAGTTTGTGATGTTGTTGCCACCCATGAATGACCCCGGGAGCGACGCGATGAAACCGTTGCCACGACTCCTCACCGCTGTGATATTGGAATCAAGGGTACCGAGGTTGAACGGAACGGAAAGCAGATATGCGCTGCGTTCCATGCGCGATGATGCAGAGCGGTAGCGGCGGTCGAGCCCACCCGTGATATATTGCGACCAGTCAAGGTTGCTTATCAGCGAGTCGAGCTGTTCGGCGGTATAGCCGATAGAGTACAAGCCACCGACAATGGACCCCATACTTGTACCAGAGATATAGTCGATAGGGATTCCCTGCTCCACCAAGTATTTCAACACACCGATATGTGCAGCACCTTTAGCTCCGCCACCGCTTAGGGTAAGGCCGACTTTAGGGCCGCTCGACGACTGACCATACGTAAAGCCCGACGCCATCAGCATCAAACACAGTGTAAGTATGGACAATATTCTTTTCATCACTGGCAACTATATTTCACACTCAATCATTTTCCTTTTATCCTATTCTCCAGGGCTTTTATCGCGTTGTAGGCTATCAGGCCGTTGGCGAGTTCTATGCTTCTTTCATCCACCATCAGATTGGGACGGTGGAGGTTGCAGAACGGTGTGCCAGGTTCGTGTATGCCGATACGGAAATAGCAGGCGGGAATCTTCTGTGCAAAGAAGGCAAAGTCTTCTGCCGTCATACGCAGGTCGAGCCACTGCACCTTGTCTTCACCGAGGAAAGCGACAGCGTTGTCGTGTACCTGCTGGGTACATTCGTCGTCGTTGAACACATACGGATAGCCGTAGTCGATAAAGAGGTCACATTCGCCTCCCATGCTCTCAGCTATACCGCAACTTATCTTGCGTATCTTCTCGTGGCACTCGAGGCGCCATTTCTCGTCGAAGGTGCGTATGATGCCTTCCATCTTCACCTCATCGGGGATGATGTTGGTGCGGCCGCTGCCGATAAACTTGCCGAACGAGAGTGTGGTGGGCATCATGGGGGCGGCGTTGCGGCTCACAATCTGCTGCAGCGCTACGACGATATGGCTAGCGATGAGTATGGGATCGACGCTGAGGTGCGGAGTGGCACCGTGTCCTCCCCTACCCTTCACCGTCCAATAGAGTTCGTCTGTCGAAGCCATATATTTGCCTTTACGCATACCCACATAGCCGTAATCCATCTCGGGCAGACAATGGAACGAATAAATCTCGTTGGGTGTGACCTCGTCGAAGAGTCCGTCTTCCATCATCATGCGGGCACCGCCTGGGTACATCTCCTCCGACGGCTCGAAGATAAGCATGATGCTTCCCCGCAACTGTTCTTTCAGCGCCACCAATATCTTGGCTGCCCCAAGCAGCGAGCTGGTGTGCATATCGTGTCCGCAGGCATGCATCACGCCGGGGTTCTCCGATGCGAAAGGCAACCCTGTGGCCTCCTGCAACGGCAGAGCATCGTAGTCGGAACGGAGAGCCACACAGTAGCTGTCGGGTTCGATGCCACCACGTATCATAGCCATGCATCCGGTCTTTCCGATGCCGGTCTTGGGTGTAAGCCCCATCTCGCGCAGCCGTTCGGCGACGTAGTTCATAGTGCCGTATTCCTGTTGCGAGAGGTCGGGATGACGATGCAGCCAACGACGCATCTCTATCACCGAAGCGAAGTTGTCGTGGGCAAGCTTTTTTATTTGTTCAATGGTGGGCATTGGGTAACGGGAAATTGCAAATTTTGAATAGTGAATGTATTATGCGAAGATGTCGACTATGACGTAGATGAAGATGAAGAGTGCGAAAAAAAACTTGACCAAGGTGCTGCCGAGCAGACCCAGGAAGGAACCGAAGGCTGCCTTGAGAGCCACATCCCCTTCGGCTCCTGTGGTAAGCTCACCGATATAGGCACCCACGAAAGGCCCCAAGATGATGCCGATGATGTTGGCCGGACCTATGGCTATGCCCAGTATGGGAAACAGGATAAGCGAGACAACAGCTCCTATGTTGGCTCCACGCATACCGCGTTTAGAGCCTCCGTGATGCTTGGCGGTCCATCCCGGCATAAGGTAGTCGAGGAAGACGAGGAAGAGTGTGATTGCGCCCGTGATGCCCACCACCCACCAAATGTGATGCCAAGCCTGCGCGGTGAAGGCAAAAACCAGAAGTCCAACCCAACTGACCGGCGGACCGGGAAGGGCCAGCAAGACAGCGCCGACCAATCCTATAACAACACACACGATAGCGATAATGAGCAAAGCTGTATTCATAACTTTAAACTTTTACACTCGGTCTTTAAAACATATCAACTGATCCACATATCAACAAGCTCAAAACTATTTCTTCCTCACCCAAATCTCGGTGTTCATGCCGTCAAGCAGCTCTATCGGCTGTTTCTCTGACGAAGAGATGGCGTCGACAAAGTTGAACTCCGTGCAGAGTGTCTCGTTGCAGATATACTCCATGTGCTGCTTCACCGCTTCGTCCCATTCGCCATGCAGCAGGTCGACGGCGATGCGGTCGGTCACATCGAAACCTTCCTTGCGGATATTCTGTATGCGGTTGACCAGCTCGCGGGCGATGCCTTCGGCTTTGAGTTCGTCGGTGACGGTGATGTCGAGCGCCACAGTGAGACTGCCCTCGTTGGCGACAACCCATCCGGGGATGTCCTGAGTGGCGATCTCCACATCGGCAAGAGTCAGCTCAACCGGCTGACCTTCGACGGTCATCTCGTAGCGTCCGTCGGCTTCGAGAGCGTTGATCTGATCCTGCGAGAAGGCAACGACTGCGGCGTTGATGGCCTTCATAATCTTGCCATAGCGAGGACCGAGAGTTTTGAAGTTAGGTTTGATGCGTTTCACCAGCAGGTTGTTGTCGGCTGCGAGAAATTCCACACCCTTGATGTTCAGCTCTGAGCAGATGAGGTTGGAGACAGCCTCCACCTGATGCTGGAAGTGCTCACCGTGTACGGGGATGGAGATTTTCGAGAGCGGCTGACGCACACGCAGGTTGCTCTTCTTGCGGAGCGAGAGGCCCATAGAGCAGATATGCTGAGCCAGCTGCATGCGTTCTTCAAGCTCTTTGTCTATCATCTCCTCGTGGACAGCGGGGAACGCTGCATGGTGTACCGATTCTACATCGAGACGATGGGTGACGTTGTTCAGGTCGAGGAACATGCGCTCGCTGAAGAAGGGCGCGATGGGTGACATCAGGCGGCTGAGTGTTTCCAGGCAGGTATAGAGTGTCTGGTAGGCCGAAATCTTGTCGTCGGAGTAGTCGCCCTTCCAGAAACGGCGGCGGCAGAGACGCACATACCAGTTGCTGAGGTATGCGTCGACAAACTCCTGAATGGCACGACCGGCACGGGTGGGCTCGTAGTCGGCAAGCGCCTCGTCGACGGTCTTGGTGAGGGTGTTGAGTTCGGAGAGAATCCAACGGTCTATCTCCGGACGTTTTTCTATCGGCAGGTCGGCCTCCTTGTACTCGAAGCCGTCGATATTGGCGTAGAGAGCGAAGAAGCTGTAGGTGTTGTAGAGCGTTCCGAAGAGTTTTCTTCTGACCTCGTCGACACCTTCGACGTCAAACTTGAGGTTGTCCCACGGCTGAGAGTTGGTAATCATATACCAGCGTGTGGCGTCGGGGCCCTGCTTGCCGAGTGTCTCGAAGGGGTCGATAGCGTTGCCGAGTCGCTTTGACATCTTGTTGCCGTTCTTGTCGAGCACCAATCCGTTAGACACGACGTTCTTGAACGCCACCGAGTCGAAACACATGGTGGCGATAGCGTGTAGGGTATAGAACCAGCCGCGTGTCTGGTCGACGCCCTCGGCGATGAAGTCGGCCGGGAACTGGTTTGCCTTGAGCTGCTCGCCCATATAGTGAATCTGGGCGTATGGCATAGCGCCGCTGTCGAACCACACGTCTATCAGGTCGGGCTCGCGACGCATCGGCTTGCCGCTGTCGGACACGAGGACCACTCCGTCGATATAGGGACGATGAAGGTCGAAGGAGTTTTTGGTGTAGCCGAGTTTGTCGGATTCTTCCTGCGACATCACGCCTGCTTTGACCGCTTTCTCTATCTCGTTGCACAACTCCTTCACGCTGCCTATGCACTTCTCTTCCTTGCCGTCCTCGGTGCGCCAGATGGGCAGCGGTGTGCCCCAGTAACGTGAACGCGACAGGTTCCAGTCAACGAGGTTCTCCAACCAGTTGCCGAAACGACCGCTACCAGTGGCTTCGGGCTTCCAGTTGATGGTCTTGTTGAGTTCAATCATGCGGTCTTTCAGGGCCGTGGTCTTGATGAACCAACTGTCAAGAGGATAGTAAAGCACGGGTTTGTCGGTACGCCAGCAGTGTGGGTAGTTGTGCGTATGTTTCTCGCTCTTGAAGAGTTTGCCTTCTTCCTTTAGCATCACCACGATAT